>NZ_JBFRFD010000271.1:0-5051 GCF_052114645.1 Arthrobacter sp. 2YAF22_2 | reverse complement strand
GCGTCGTACGTTCTATCCATCCACTGCTGAGTAACCGCCCTTTTGACCCCTCAAAAGGGCCGCTACGGAGCACTCGATTCAGGATTCCCAGACGATCTCGTCGTCGACGACGCCGTCCTCGTCCGCGGAGGCCACCAGCACCTCGTCGGTGAAGTGCGCGCCGAGGGTGAAATCGAGGACGAAGTAGCGCTCCGGCTGGCCGGGGAAGATGCCCACATGGCCGAGCTTCAGGGCCTTCAGGAAGACCTGCGTGGTGAGCTGGGACCGATCTTGCACCCCGAAGATCTGACGCAGCGTCTCGGGCTTCAGCGCGTTGCAGTGGAAGCGCAGGTATTCCTGCGGGCTGGTGCCTTCCTGCTCCAGCTCCTCGGCGATCATTTCGCGGACCTGGTCGACCACCTCGGGCAGGAAGCGCAGCCGGTAATCGACCTTGTGCAGCGCCGCCTCGTCGAAGTGGTCGTGCGCGTTCACGGTCAGGTCAAGTTCCAGGGTCTGGCCCGCCAGTTCGTGTTTAGCGGCGAAATTATGGTCACGGCCGTGGTTGAGCTCGATCTGTCCAAAGTGCTGGCTCGCTACCTTGCTCATATCTTCAACATAGTCCTCAAGACAGGCACCTTCCAGCATTCCCGGCATTTATCCGATACCGGCCCCCGGGCACGCCGGGCGCCCGGTACATTGATCGGATGCAAACTGTTGCCGCCGCCGTCGCCCGTGCCCGCGAAGTGTTTGACAGCGGAACCACCCGCCCGCTGGCCTGGCGGCTGGAGCGGCTCGGCAGCCTGCGGCGGATGCTGGTGGACCGCCGCCGGGAGTTCGCCGCGGCGCTGGCCAGCGATCTGGGGAAGCACGAAACGGAGGCGCAGCTGACGGAAATCGGGTTCGTCACCGCGGAAGCCGCGCACCTGGAGAAGCACCTTGAAGCCTGGCTCCGTCCCCGGCCGGTGTCCGTGCCGCTGGCTGTGCAGCCGGCGAAGGCCTGGACCGAACTCACCCCGCTGGGTGTGGTGCTGGTGATCGGACCGTGGAACTACCCGCTGCAGTTGCTGCTGGCGCCGCTGGCCGGAGCCCTGGCCGCCGGCAACACCGTGGTGCTCAAACCCAGCGAACACGCCCCCGCCACGTCCGCCGCCCTGGCCCGCTGGGTCCCGGAATACCTGCCGGGGGCGGCGGAGGTCATTGAGGGCGGGATCCCCGAGACCACCGAGCTGCTGGCGATGCGCTTTGACCACATCTTCTTCACCGGCGGGGAGGTGGCCGCCAAGGTGGTGCTGCGCGCTGCCGCCGAGGACCTGACCCCGGTGACCCTGGAGCTGGGCGGCAAATCCCCGGCCTACGTCGACGCCTCCACGGACTTGGCCAAGGCGGCCAAGCGGCTGGCCTGGGGCCGGTTCATGAACGCCGGGCAGACCTGCGTGGCACCGGACTACATCCTCGCCACCGAGGACGTGCTGGTGCCGCTGGAACGCGAGCTGGTCAAGGCCATCGCGGCGCTGTTCGGGCCGGATTCGGCGCGCAGCGACTCCTACGGCCGGATCGTCAATGACCGGCACTTCGACCGGCTCGCGGCGCTCGCGGACGGGAGCACCGTGGTCCACGGTGGCGAGCGCGACGCCGCCAGCCGGCATTTCGCCCCGACCCTGCTCCGGCCTGCCCCCGGCGACGCCGTGATGGGCGAGGAGATCTTCGGTCCGCTGCTGCCCTTGGTCCCGGTCAGCGGCCGGGACGAGGCGATCCGGATGATCAACGCCGGGGCCAAGCCGCTGGCCCTCTACGTGTTCAGCGACGACGCCGACACCCGCCGCGCGTTCTCCGAACAGACCTCCTCCGGGGCGCTATGCTTCGACGTCCCGGCCGCGCACCTGACAGTGCCCGGGCTGCCATTCGGCGGAGTGGGCGGCAGCGGCATGGGCGCCTACCACGGCGAGCATTCGCTCCGGACTTTCTCGCACGAACGCGCCACCCTGTCCAAGCCGCTCTGGCCCGAGACTCTGGCGCTGATCTACCCGCCCTACACCAAGGCCAAACACCGGATCATCAGCACCCTCGTGGCGCCGCCCGGGAAGAAGCCGAAGCGCGGCAAGCGGTAGCGCACCCGGCCAGCACGCGGCCGCGCAGCCCGAGCCGGCGCAGCCCTGGACTTCAGTCCCGGCGCGTGGTGCCGAGCTTGTGGAGCGTGTCGGACAGCAGTTCCACGAACAGCTGGACCTGCGCTGTCTGCTGTTCCTTGGGCAGCAGGGCGAACACGTTGCGGGCCAGCCGGATCTCGGGGACGTCCAGCACCACCACGCCCGCGGGCCGGTGCAGCAGGGCCAGTTCGGGGACCAGCGCCGCGCCGAGTCCGGCGGCGGCCATTTCCAGGCTGGCGTGGAAGTCGTCGCTGTAGGCCACTACGCGCGGGTGCAGGTTGCAGCTGGCGAAGAGCCGTTCGATCACGGTGGCGTCGGAGGTTCCGGGGTGGTGCATGATCCAGGGCATCTCGGACAGGTGGTCGGCGGCCACCTTGGACTCCGGGCCGATGCCCCAGCCAGCGGGCAGCACCACCCGGAAGTCGTCGTCGCCGATCCACTGCCGGTTGACGGTATGCGGCCAGGCGAGCCCGGACTGCCCCACCTGGTACACGAGGGCGACGTCGAGCTCGCCGCCGGTGCGCAGGCCCTGGATGGTCTGGCCCGGCTCGGCCACGGAGACTCGCAGCTCGATGCCCAGGTTCTTCCACGCCGGGTTCTGCAGGATCCGGGGGAGGACGTAGGTGGCCAGGGACGGGAAGATGCCCAGCCGGAGCTCCTGGCCGGCGCTGTCCCGGGTGCGGGCGGCCGCCGCCATCAGCGCGTCGATATCGGTGAGGACCTTGGCCGCGTGCCGGGTCATCACGACGGCGGCGTCCGTGGGATGGATACTGCGGGCCGAGCGCTGGAACAAGCCCACCCCGGTGTCCCGTTCCAGGGCGGACATCTGCTGCGACACCGCGGAGGCCGTGTAGCCCAGCCGTGTGGCGGCAGCCGCGAACGAGCCCAGCCGGACCACTTCCACCAGCGTTCGGAGGTGCACGGGGTTGATCAACGGCTGCCCTTCGGTGGTTACGGTGAGGCGGGAGCGGAATCCCGCTTCATTCTGGCACATTGGTTTCTGGCAGCTGGCGGAAAATCGCACTCATCCGGATGCCGAGCGGTGACGAATTGCCCCTAAGAAGATTCATCCGGACAATTCAGGCGAAGCAACAGGAGCAGACCAGTGCAGCAAGCAGCAGGCATCCCGGAAGGACGGCGCGTTGCCGTGATTGGAAGCGGGGTGGCCGGACTCACCGCCGCCTACATCCTGAACCGGCGTGACCAGGTGACGGTGTTCGAGGCGGATGCACGCCTCGGCGGCCACGCCCACACCCACGACGTTCCCCAAGCGGACGGCTCCATGTTGGGTGTGGACACCGGCTTCATCGTGCACAACGAACGGACCTACCCGACGCTGCTGCGGCTCTTCAAGGAACTGGGCGTGCAGACCCAGGACTCGGAAATGAGCATGTCCATCCGCTGCGACGGCTGCGGGCTGGAATACGCCGGGGCCCGGGCCGGTGCGCGCGGCATCATTCCCAATGTCTCCACCTTGCTGCGCGGCCGCTACCTGCTGATGCTGCTGGAGGTCACCCGGTTCTACCGCCGGGCCCGCGCCCTGCTCGCCGAAGCGGACGCCGCCGAAGCGGACGCCGCCGAAGCCGGCGCCGCCGGGGCAAAGCCCCGCAGGGGAAGGACGACGGCGGGTACCCCGGCTGCCGAGCTGACGCTCGGCGAGTTCCTGGACCGCGAGAAATTCAGCAGCTACTTCATCGTGCACTTCATGACCCCGGTGGTGAGCGCCGTCTGGTCCTGCGACCCGACCACCGCGCTGGCCTACCCGGCACGCTACCTCTTCACCTTCCTGGGCCACCACGGACTCCTGGGGGTCAAGGGTTCCCCGCAGTGGCGCACGGTCACCGGCGGCTCGCGCAGCTACGTGGACAAGCTCGCCGCGACGCTGCCGGATATCCGGCTGTCCAGCCCGGTGACCCGCGTCCGCCGCGCCGCCGGCGGGGTGGAGATCACCACCCAGCAGCGCACCGGAAAGCATGGGGCAGGAAACGAGAGCACCGAATACTTCGACGCCGTCGTGATCGCCACCCACCCGGCGCAGGCGCTGCGGATGCTGGAGGACGCCTCGCCCGCCGAGCGGGACGCTCTGGCCGGCATGCCGTACTCGGTCAACCACACCGTCTTCCACCGCGATGATGCCGTATTGCCCGCCAGCGAGAACGCCAAGGCCTCCTGGAACTACCGGCTGCCCTCCTGCGACGCCCGCCCGGACCGGGTCCTGGTCAGCTACGACATGACCCGGCTGCAGCGGCTGGAACCAGCGGACGGCAAGCGCTACATCGTCAGCCTCGGCGAGTCGGAGCTGATCGGCGACGGCACCGTTTTGGAGCGCATGGTCTACGAACACCCGCAATACACCCCGGCCTCGCTGCGTGCCCAGCAGCAGATCCAGGGCCTGGGCGACGACAGCCTGGCGTTCGCCGGCGCGTACCACGGCTGGGGTTTCCACGAGGACGGTGCCCTGTCCGGCGTCCGTGCCGCGGCCAGGCTGGGACGCGAGTGGGAGCCTGCCGCTATTTCCGAACTGCAGGCACCCGAACTGCAGACAGCTGCCCTGGAGGGCGCATGAGCAGCAACGCAGCCATCTACCGCACCTCCATCGCTCACGTGCGGCGCACCCCGCTGCGCAACGCCTTCACCTACCGCAGCTACAGCTGGTACGTCGACGTCGACGCCCTCCCCGCGCTGCCGCGCTGGCTCGCCCCGCTGGCCAGATTCTCCGCCGCCGACCACCTGGGCGACCCGGACGGAACGCTGCGCGGCAACGTCGAACGGTACCTCGGCACCCAGGCCATCACGCTCGACGGCGGCCGGATCACCATGCTGGCCAGCGCACGCGTCCTCGGCCACGTTTTCAACCGCCGATGCTCACCAGCCAGGCGGCGATCATGGGGCCGAGGTCCTTGAACCGGGGAAACTGTACTGGCC
>NZ_JBFRFD010000270.1:0-5053 GCF_052114645.1 Arthrobacter sp. 2YAF22_2 | reverse complement strand
CTTCTGCATCCTCAGGCAACTGCACCAGGCGCGGGCGCCGGTGACGCCCATGATCGAGACCGCGTAGACAAAGCCGCGGCTCGCGTCCACGGTGCGCTTCATCCGCTCGGGGGTGGAAGACGGTGCCACGAGGAACACCCGGTCCAGGCCGTACTTGTCAGAGGCGGCCATCCACTCCGCAGCCTCGTCCGGGATCAGGTCGGGGGTGATGAGGCCGGCGCCCCCGGCTTCGGCCAGGCGGCGGGAAAATTCGTCTACGCCCATCCGCAGCACGGGGTTCCAGTAGGTCATGACCAGCACGGCGGCCTCGGTCTTACTCGTGATACCGCGCACCACATCGAAGACCTGCGCGACGTGGAAACCGTTGGCGAGGGCCTCAGTGGTTGCGGCCTGGATGACCTGGCCGTCCATCACGGGGTCCGAATAGGGGATGCCGATCTCAATCAGGTCGGCGCCGTTTTCGGCCAGCGCGATGCCCGCGGCGATGGTGTCCTGGACGCTCGGGTACCCGGCGGGCAGGTACCCGATGAGGGCGGCGCGTCCCTGGGCCTTGGCCCGGTCGATGGCCGCCGCGGACTTGCTCGCGTGCCCGGTAGTGCCGGCGGCGCCTGGGGCTGTCCCGCCGGCAGTGGCTTCTGAGCTGGTGTCCTCGGTGCTCACAGCTGCTCCCCCTCCTGGGCGATCTCGGCTTCGGGTGAATCCTGGTCCAGCAGGTTGAACCATTCCGCGGCGGTGGCCACATCCTTGTCGCCGCGGCCGGAGAGGTTCACGATCACGATCTTCTCCGCGACGGGGCTGTCTGCGTCGCCGCCGGCTGCGGCGAGGCGCTGGCCGACCTTGATGGCACCGGCGAGGGCGTGCGCGGACTCGATCGCCGGAATGATGCCCTCGGTACGGCACAGCAGCCGGAAGGCCTCCATGGCCTCGCTGTCGGTGATGGGTTCGTAGCTGACCCGGCCAATGTCGGCGAGGTAGGAGTGTTCGGGTCCGACGCCCGGATAGTCCAGACCGGCCGAGATCGAATGCGACTCGATGGTCTGGCCGTCGTCGTCCTGCATAAGGTAGGAGCGGGCACCGTGCAGCACGCCGGGCTTGCCCAGGGTGATGGTGGCGGCGTGGCGGCCGGTTTCGACGCCTTCCCCGCCGGCTTCGAAGCCGTAGATCTTCACCGAGGGGTCATCCAGGAAGCCGTGGAAGATCCCGATGGCATTGGAGCCGCCGCCGATGCAGGCGCAGACGGCGTCCGGCAACCGGCCGGCCTGGGCCAGGATCTGGGCGCGAGCTTCCTCGCCGATGACCTCGTGGAAGTAGCGGACCATGGCCGGGAACGGGTGCGCTCCGGCGGCCGTGCCCAGCAGGTAGTGCGTGTTGTCGACGTTGGCCACCCAGTCGCGGAGCGCCTCGTTGATGGCGTCCTTGAGCGTCTGGGACCCGTTGGTGACCGGGATGACGGTGGCTCCGAGGAGCTCCATCCGGGCCACGTTGAGGGCCTGCCGGCGGCAGTCCTCGGCCCCCATGTAGACCACGCATTCCAGGCCGAGCAGGGCGGCGGCGGTGGCGCTGGCCACGCCGTGCTGGCCGGCTCCGGTCTCGGCGATCACACGCGTTTTGCCCATCCGCTTGGCGAGCAGCGCCTGGCCGAGCACATTGTTGATCTTGTGCGAGCCGGTGTGGTTCAGGTCCTCACGCTTGAGGAAGATCCGCACTCCCCCGGCGTGCTCGGCGAAGCGCTTGGCTTCGGTGAGCAGCGAGGGACGGCCGGAGTAGTTCTTGTTCAGCTCCGCGATCTGCGCGGTGAATTCGGGGTCGGCCTTGGCCTTCTCGAAGGTGTCCTCGAGTTCATCCAGGGCGGCGATCAGGGACTCGGGCATCCAGCGTCCGCCGTAGGAGCCGAAATAGGGTCCCGGGGCGTGGCGCAGGGAAGGTGCTCCCTGCGGCTTGTCGTCATTCGGGCGGGCGCCGTGTAAGAACGCGTCCACGGGGCTGTCGTCTGAGCCTGCTGCTGGCGCATCGACCATCAGTCTCACCATCCTGTTCCACTGCTAACTAGATCTTCGGTGCCGCACGGATGCACCACGGCGTCTGGCCGGCTGCCCGGCCCGGACGCAGGTTTAGGAACGTGCGGCGATTTCTTCGGCGCCGGCGGCCATGAATTCTGCGATCCGCTCGCGCGGGGTCGAGTCGCTGACCAGCGCCTCGCCCACCAGGACGGCGTTAGCGCCGCTGGCCGCGTAGTGCCGGACGTCGTCGACGCCGCGCACACCGGATTCGCCGACCACGAGCGCGTCGGCCGGGATGCCGGCGGCGAGGTCCGCGAAAACGGAGCGGTCGACGTCGAGCGTCTTGAGGTTGCGGACGTTGACGCCAATAATTTTGGCCCCGGCCGCCACGGCGCGTTCGATTTCGCCGGCCGTGTGGGTTTCGACCAGCACGTTCATGCCCAGCTCACGGCTGAGCGCACTGTATTGGCGCAACTGCTCATCGGACAGCGAGGCGACGATCAACAGGATCAGGTCGGCGCCGTGGGCGCGGGCCTCCCAGATCTGGTACTCGTCGACCATGAAGTCCTTGCGCAGCAGCGGGATGTCCACGGCTGCCCGGACCGCGTCCAGGTCGGCGAGCGAGCCGTTGAAGCGCCGCTGCTCGGTGAGGACGCTGATCACGGCCGCGCCACCGTCGGCGTATTGCACGGCGAGTGAAGCCGGGTCCGTGATGGCCGCCAGATCGCCCTTGGACGGGCTCCGCCGCTTGATTTCGGCGATCACCTTGAGCCGGTCCCGGGCGGACGCGCCACCCAGGGCCGCCCAGGCATCGCGTGCCGGGGCGGCCGCCGCGGCGCGCTCCTTCAGCTCGGCCAGCGTGACGAGGCGCTGGCGGGCCTCCATGTCCTCCCTGACGCCGGCGTTGAGGTCATCGAGCACAGTCACGCTTAGTGGCCGGCGTTCTTCAGCTTGCTGCCGCCGACGCCGTAGCCGGCCTTGCGCATGGCGAAGCCCACCACGAGCCCGAGCAGCATGACCACCACACCGGCGATGAAGATCGGGGTGTTGGCGATGACGAAGGCGATGGCCGCGATGAGTGCGCCGATCAACATGACGGCTACGGTCGTCCAGGCCGCCGGGCTGTTCCCGTGGCCGGTCGGCTCAGTGTGGTCGACCCCGTCGTAAATGCCGGTGCCGGCAGCGGGCTGGGATGCGGATACAGGGGCTTTGCTCATGGAAATCTCCTCAGGATCAATACTGCTTACATTCTGCCATTTTTTGGCGGTCCCATTGGCCGCGTTACCGACTGCGGCATTGCCCGGGTTTCCGGCAGTGTTTACGGCCGTGTTTACGGCCGTGTCGCTGGCCGCGCCCGCGGCATCAGCTCAGGTGGGATCGTCTCCGCGCGAGAGCCGGTCCCAGCTGTCGATCTCGTCGGCAGGCTGCGCGGGGCCAGCGCCGCTTCCGGTTGCGGCGGCGTCGTACTTCGTCCGGGCCCGCCAGTACCGGCCCGCCGGGACGATCGCGAGGGCAGCGAGCCCCAGCAGGGAACCGGCGACGACGGSGACGACGGGAAACGCGGTGAGGGCCACCTGCACGTTGCTGCCGCTGATACCGGTGGCGGCAGCGATCGAGCCCTGCGCCGCGGCCAGCGGGTTGGCCAGGACGGTCGCGGCTGCGGTGACGATGCCTGCGGCGGCGAGCAGGACGATCACTGTAATGATCCAGCGGGCGATACGCCCGGCGATCGAGGCGGCCAGTCCGCCCGCAAGGGCCACGAGCGCGAGGGCCGTGACAGTGGTGGCGGCCTTGCTGCCCTGGACCTGCAGTCCGCTCTGGCTGCGGACGCCCTGGCCCAACTGGCTGGGATCGAGCTGGACCATGAGCCAGGTCTGGGTGGTGGTGCCGAAGACGGCCAGTGCCAGCGCGGCGATGAGCAGCACCAGGGTGGACTTGCGGGCCCAGCGCGGAACGACGGGGCTGGTGCTCCGGACTGTGCCGGTCATGGCTGCTCCATCCCGGCGCCGGTCACGGTTTCCGCCGTGATGTTCCGCAGCGACTGGGCGGTGTGGACGGCCCGCATCGGCGCTGCGGCCTTGTTGACGGTTTCCTGCGCCTCGGTGGCGTTGACGGAATCGGCCACGATGCCGCCGCCGGCCTGCACGTAGGCGCGGCCTTCGCGGAGCAGCGCTGACCGGATGGCGATCGCCATGTCCATGTCGCCGGCGAAGTCGAGGTAGCCCACCACGCCGCCATAGATGCCGCGGCGGTGCGGTTCCAGCTCGTCCAGGAGCCGCAGCGCCCGGGGCTTGGGGGCGCCCGACAGGGTGCCCGCCGGGAAGGTGGCCCTAAGCACGTCGTACGCCGTGGCGTACGGGGCGAGCTTGCCCACCACGGTGGACACCAGGTGCATGATGTGGCTGAACCGCTCCACCTCCATGAACTGGGTGACGTCCACGGTTCCGGCCACACAGACCTTGGACAGGTCGTTGCGGGACAGGTCCACCAGCATGAGGTGCTCGGCGCGTTCCTTCTGGTCCGCCAGCAGCTCCTCGGCCAGGGCTTTGTCCGCTTCGGTGGTCTTGCCGCGGGGCCGGGAGCCGGCGATCGGGTGCGTGATGACTTCCTCGCCGGTGACCGTCACGAGTGCCTCCGGCGAGGAACCCACGATCGAGTACTGCCGGCCCGCGGCGTCCTCGAGGCTGAAGAGGTACATGTACGGGCTGGGGTTGGTGTTCCGGAGAACCCGGTAGACGTCCAGCGGGTCGGCTCCGCAGTCCATTTCGAAGCGCCGGGAGATCACCACCTGGAAGACTTCGCCGTCGACGATCGCCTCCTTGCCGCGGTCCAGCGCCGCCAGGTACTCGCTCTCGGCCCAGCGTTCCTGGACGCTCGAGGCGAAATCGAGCGCCGCGGTTGCGAGTACGGAGACGGGCTGTTCCGTCGGAGTGCTGACCTTCGCCAGCAGAGCCTTCACCCGGGCGACGGCGTCGTGCCAGGCCTCGTCGACGCGCTCGGAACTGTTGTCGAAATTGATCGCGTTGGCGATCAGCAGCACGGTGCCGTCCATG
>NZ_JBFRFD010000269.1:0-5079 GCF_052114645.1 Arthrobacter sp. 2YAF22_2 | reverse complement strand
ACGCAATTCGCGTTAAGCGTTTGACGCGACGGCGGCGTGGTGCCACACTTTTTCTATCTGACTCTGCTGCACCATGCAGAGGCCCCAAAGACGTGGAGTAATCATGACTGTCCCATCCGGCAAGCCGCGCAAGATCATCCTGGACTGCGATCCCGGCCACGATGACGCCGTCGCCCTCCTGCTGGCGCACGGCAACCCGAACATCGACCTGCTGGCCGTGACCACTGTGGTCGGCAACCAGACGCTGGAAAAGGTGACCCGCAACGCCCTGACCGTGGGCACCATCGCCGGCATCACCGGCGTCCCGTTCGCCGCCGGCTGCGACCGCCCGCTGGTCCGAAAAATCGAAACGGCGCCCGACATCCACGGCGACACCGGCATGGACGGCCCGGCCCAGCCCGACTCCGCCATCACCCTGGACCCGCGCCACGCCGTCGACCTCATCATTGAGACGATCATGGCCCACGAGCCCGGCACCGTGACCCTGGTCCCCACCGCGGGGCTGACCAACATTGCGATGGCGGCCCGCAAGGAGCCGCGCATCGTTGAGCGCGTGCAGGAAGTGGTCCTGATGGGCGGCGGCTACCACGTGGGCAACTGGAGCGCCGTGTCCGAATTCAACATCATCATCGACCCCGAAGCCGCCCACATCGTGTTCAACGAAAAGTGGCCGGTGGTCATGGTGGGCCTGGACCTCACGCACCAGGCGCTCGCCACCCCCGAGGTGGTGGCCCAGATCGAGGCGGTGGGCACCAAGCCGGCCAAGTTCGTGATGGAGCTGATGGAGTTCTTCACCAAGACCTACAAGGACGCCCAGGGCTTCGATTTCCCCCCGGTGCACGACCCCTGCGCCGTGGCCTACGTCATCGACCCGACGGTCATGACCACCCGCAAGGTACCGGTGGACATCGAGCTCACCGGCACGCTCACCCTCGGCATGACGGTGGCCGACTTCCGCGCCCCCGCACCCGCCGACTGCCACACCTCCGTCGCCGTGGACCTGGACCATGCGAAGTTCTGGAACCTGGTCACGGACGCCCTCGTGCGCATCGGGGAGGTTGAGCTGTGAGCAACTCCCTGACCGGCTCCAAGTCCGGCACCGCCAATGTCGCCGCGCTGATGACGGCGCTGCTGGCCGCCTGCGTGGCATTCCAGCTCAATGCCTCCATGCTCAGCCCCGCCCTGGTCACCATGGGCCGGGAGCTGAACGCGGACCAGGCCGTCATCGGGCTGTCCCAGACCTCCTTCTTCACCGCCGCGGCGCTGTTCTCGCTGTTCCTGCCGCGCCTGAGCGACATCGTGGGCCGCAAGAAGATCCTGGTCAGCATGATGGTCCTGATGGCCGTCGGCTCCGTCATCTCCGCCCTGGCACCCGACGTCACCTGGCTCTTTGTGGGTCGCATCATCCAGGGCGTCAGCGGCCCCACCGTCCCGCTGTGCCTGATCATGCTCCGCTCGGCGGTCAGCGAACCGAAGAAATACGGTGTCCTGATGGGCCTCATCACCGCCGTCAACGGCGGCATCGCCGGCGTCGACTCCTTCGTCGGCGGCTACTTCGCCGAGCACTACGGCTTCCGCAGCATCTTCTGGCTGATGGTGGGTCTTGGCGTCGTCGCCACGGCCCTGGTCGTTTGGCTGGCCGGCGAAAGCAAGCCCGGCGAGGGCACCAGGATGGACTGGACCGGCGTGTTCTTCATCGTGGTGGCCGTCGGCGCCCTGCTGACTGCGCTGAACCAGGCCTCCGGCCTGCTGGCCGGCTTCTCCGCCGCGACGCTGGCCTGGTCGGTGGGCCTGGCCGTCGCCGCCGTCGTGGCCTTTGCGCTGTTCTGGAAGACCGAAAAACGCTCCAAGCACCCGATGGTGGAGGTGGCCCACCTGCGCCAGCGTGCCACCTGGGCTCCGCTGCTGACCACCACGCTGACCATGACGGGCATCTTCGCCGTCATCAACGGCATCGTGCCCGCCTTCGTGCAGGCCGCGGACCCCGGTTTCGGGATCGGCGCCACCGAGATGTCGCTGCTGATCCTCACCCCGTACGCGCTGCTGGGCTGGGTCTTTGGGCCGATCAGCGGCCGGCTGGCACCCGTGCTGGGCTACACCCGGGTGCTGCGCATCGGCATGGTGGGATCGCTGGTGGCGCTGGCCATCATCGGTTTCTTCGGCCTGCACAACCTCGGGTTCATGATCGCCGGGACCGTACTTCTCGGCATCATGTACGCCGGCACCGTGAATATCATGCTCAACGGCCTGGGCGTCGTGCTCTCACCCAAGGGCAACCCCGGGTTCCTGCCGGGCATGAACGCCGGCGCCTTCAACCTGGGCGCCGGATTGAGCTTCCTGGTGCTGCCGGCCGTACTGGCGTCCGCGGGCTCTATGGGCGGCTCGGGCTCCTATCTGGCCACCGTGGTGGTGGCCCTGGTGCTCACCGCCCTGGCGCTGGGCGCCTCGATGCTGATCCCCAAGCCGGTTGAGGCTGAGGTGGGGCACTGACTATGAATGCACCGACCAACACCGCTAACRCCGGCCGCATCGTGGTGGTGGGCTCGCTGAACGCGGACCTGACCATCTACACCGAGCGGTTGCCGCTGCCCGGCGAGACCCTGCACGGCAGCGGCTTCGCGGTCAACCCGGGCGGCAAGAGCGCCAACCAGGCAGTGGCCGCGGCCCGGCTGGGCGGTGCCGTCACGCTGATCGGCGCAGTGGGGACGGACGACAACGGCGCCATGCTGCTGGCCTCCAYGGCCGGCGCCGGCGTGGACGTCACGCGTGTCCGGAAAACCGCCGAACCCACCGGCGTCGCGGTGATTTCCGTGGACGCGGCCGGGGAAAACTCCATCATCATCGCCGCCGGCGCCAACGGCACGCTGGCGCCGGAGCACGTGGACCCGGCCGCCTTCGACGGTGCCGCCGTCGTGGGCCTCTGCCTGGAGGTGCCGCTGGAGACGGTGCAGGCGGCTGCGCAGGCCGGGCACGACGCTGGCGCCCGGGTGCTGCTGAATCTCTCGCCGTATGCGCCGATTCCGGCGGCCCTGGCCGGGCTGACGGACGTGCTGCTGGTCAACGCCCACGAGGCCTCGCAGTTCCTTGGCGGCTTCGAACTGCCCTCGCCGGCGGCCCCCGAGGCCGACTGGGAGCCCGCCGTGGCGCAGTTTGCCGCGCACGGGCTGATGCAGGTGCTGGTGACGCTGGGCTCGCAGGGATCGGTGGCGCTCGACGCCTCCGCCGGCACCCCGGTGGTCCGGATTGCTCCCACCCGGGTGGAGGCCGTGGATACCACCGGGGCCGGGGATGCCTTCACCGGGGCGGTCGCCGCGCGCCTGGCCGCCGGGGACACCCTGGTGGAAGCCGCCCGCTACGCCTCCGTGGCCGCGGCCATGGCGGCCACCCGCAAGGGCACCCAGACCGCCTATCCCACCGCAGCAGAGGTCAGCGACTTCCGCTAGCTTCCGCAGCAGCTTGTGAGGGTCCGCCGCGGCGGACCCTCACAAGGGTTCGACGACGACGTCCGCCGGGGCCTTGTCCAGGCGCCAGCCGCGCCAGACCGGGTGACGGAGCCTCCCGCTTCCGGTCCATTCACCGAACGTAACCTCGCCCACCAGCTTGGCCGACACCCACCGGGCGTCCGAAGCGTCTTCCGCCGGGACGTCGGCGAAGGGCGACGTCTTGCGCGGCATTGCATCGAGCTGTTGGCGCAGTTCCTTGAGCTCGCGGGTGCTGAACCCGCTGCCCACCCGGCCCACGTAGCGCAGCTTCGGCCCGTCCGGGATCCCCAGCAGCAGCGACCCGACCGAGTCGCGGCGGCCGCCGTTGCCCGGCCGCCAGCCGCCGACCACGACCTCCTGGGTCTTCTCGAACTTGAGCTTGAGCCACGAGCGGCTCCGCTGCCCGACGTAGCGGCCGTCCACGCGCTTGGCCATCACCCCCTCCAGCCCCAGCTCCTCGGCGCTGGCCAGGATGTGCCCGACGTCGGCGTCGATCACCTCGGACAGCGCCACCGGACAGCCGCCCGGCCCGGGTACGTGGCCGAGGAAGGATTCGAGCCGGTCCCGGCGCTCAGCCAAGGGGCGCCGCCGGAGGTCCTCGCCGCCCTCGGTAAGCAGATCGAAGAGCATCAGCCGCACCGGAACTGCGGCTTGCGCCTTCGCGACGTCGGCCGGTTTGCTCAGCTTCATCCGGCCCTGCAGCAGCCCGAAATCGGGGCGGCCGGACGGCCCGACGGCGATGATCTCACCATCGGCGGCGAAGTCCTGCGGGGGCCAGCAGGCCCGGTCCGTAAGTTCCGGGTAGCTGGCGGACATGTCGTTGCCGTTGCGGCTGATCAACCGGATCCGGTCCGCGTCACCCAGGACCAGGGCCCGAACTCCGTCCCATTTGAGTTCGAACTCCCAGTCCTTGTCCGCCAGGTCCGCCCGGGTCCCGGAGCTGGCCAGCATCGGCGCGAGCTCTGCCGGGGCAGGGGCCCGGGCCGAGTGCGGCGCCGAAGTTTCCGTCGTTGCCGGCGCCGCCGGCGCCGGGCGTTCCGTCGTCGTGTGGTTCGACAGGGCAGCAGGAGCCTCCATCAGGTGGATGAGCCACTGGTCGTTCGCCTGTCCGGTGTGGATCAGGGCGAACCTCCGGACGCCGCCCAGGCCGCCTCCCTCCCGCCCGGACAGGGTGGCGATGACTTCTTTTCCGGCGATCCACTTCTCGCACTCGTAGTGCCCTTGGTCCCAGATACTGACGGTCCCGGCCCCGTACTGACCCTTGGGGATAGTCCCTTCGAAGTCCGCGTAGTCCATCGGGTGGTCCTCGGTCTGGACCGCGAGGTGGTTCCTGGCCTTGCTGGTGGGGACTCCCTTGGGCAGCGCCCAGGACACCAGAACGCCGTCGCGCTCGAGTCGGAAGTCGTAGTGCAGCCGGCTGGCGTGGTGTTCCTGGATGACGAAGCTCTCCCGGAGCGTGCCGCCGTCGTAGCTGCCGCGGTGCTGCTCCGCCGTAAATGGCTCCGGCGTGAGCGCCGCATCGCGTTTGGTCCGGTATTTCTCCAGCCGGGGATCGGTGTCGCCGCCATCGCCGACGCCCGCGGGCCGTTGCGATCCC
>NZ_JBFRFD010000268.1:0-5095 GCF_052114645.1 Arthrobacter sp. 2YAF22_2 | reverse complement strand
CCCGGTAGCCGCGCAGGGCGGTCCGGAGCACCATGCCGGTGGATTCGAGCCGGGCGAGCGCTTCCCTGACGGGTGTGGGCGACACGTCCAGTTCCCGGGCCATCCCGTCGATGCTGACAGGGGTGCCGGCTTCGAGTCGGCCGTCCATCAGCGCGATCAGCAGGGCTTCGTAGACGTGGTCGGCGAGGACCTGCCTGCTGACGCCGCGGGGGGCCGATTCCTTGATTGCCATAGTGAAATCCTATAGCCGCCCGGCCTTGACCGGCGTCCCGGCCCCGGCGGCGCCAGGGGCAGCGGCCGCCTGGGCCTCCGGATTGAGCAGGTGGCGCGGCCGGCGGCCCGCCGCAACATCCAGGATGGCTTCAATGGCACTGGCTGAGACGTCGCGGGTGAAATCCGCGGTCCAGCACAGCGAGTGCGGTGAGAGCACCACGTTTTCCATTCGGAGGAGCTCATCGTCGGCCGCCAGCGGCTCAGGTTCGAAAACGTCGAGGCCTGCCCCTGCGATCCGCTGGCGGCGCAGGGCGGTGCGCAACGCGTCCGTGTCCACCAGCCTGCCTCTGCCGATGTTGACCAGGAATGCCGACGGCTTCATCAGCTCCAGTTCCCGCTGGCCGATCAGCCTCTCAGTCTCAGGCGTCAGGGCTGCACACAACACCACATAGTCGGACGCGGCCAACAGCTCCTCGAGACTGACCAGTGTCACACCGAGCCCGTCCGCCTCGGGATGGCGGCCACTGCGGTTGTTGCCGAGCAGCGTCAGTCCAAGCGGGGCCGCCATTCGGGCCAGTTCTGTCCCTACACTGCCGAACCCGACGATGCCCAGCGTGGCGCCGTCGATAGACGAGCCGCGGTACCGTTCCCGGTCCCCCCAGCTGGAGGAGCGGGTCAGCCTGTCCTTAGCTAGGAGCTGGTGCGCCAGGGCAAGAACCAGGGTGAGGCCGGCGGCGGCGAGCGGTTTGCGGACGGCCGTCGGCGTGTTCGTGACCAGGACGCCGGCCCGTGTGCAGGCTGCCAGGTCGATTGTGTCGTAGCCGGCACCGAACCGGRCCACCAGTTTCAGCTGCGGCGCGGCGACCAGCGTCTCCTCGCCGAAGTGGATGTGGCCGAGCGACAGCACGGCGTCCACCCCTTCGAGGTGCTGGGCAGGGATCGGATCTTCATAGGCCGGCAATACCTGCCACTGGACGCCCGCCTCCGTCAGCCGTTCGAGGCCGAGATCGCCGTGGATTGATGTGCCATCCGGCCGGACGGCGTCTGCGGTGATGGCGACCCGGAACGGTGCCTGCTGGCTCATGCTGTGACTACCTCCGACCCGCGCTCCGCGCCGATCGGCCGGCGCACCAGCCCGATGTACGCGAAAGCGGCCAATGCCGCGATGATGCCGCCCAGGACGAAGGAAGGCGTGTAGGAGCCGGTAGCGTCGGCGATCATTCCTGCGACCAGCGGGGAGAAGGCGCCGCCGAAGTAGCCGCCGAAGTTCATGATGGCGCCCAGTGAGGCGACCTGTTTGGTGTCAACTATGTCCCCGGGCATGGCCCACGCAGCGGAGGTCATGGTGGCAATGCAGCCCATCGCAACGCTCAAGACCACCATGGAGAGGGTGAGGTCACTGATGAAGGGAACGAGGCAGACCAGCGCACCGGACGCGATTGAGGCGGCCACCATGACATGGCGCTTGGCGGCCAGGGGGCTGGTGCCGGGGCGACGGGCGTACCGGGTGATGATGTAGCCACCGACCAGCCCCATGACCGCCGCCACGAGGTACGGGACCGCTGCGATGAACCCGGTGTTGGCGATGCTCACGCCTCGCGCCTGCTGCAGGTACAGCGGCAGGAACACGATGAACAGGTTCCAGATCCAGATGACGCAGAAGAACCCGGCCATCAGCCCCCAGGTCTGGCGGTGCTTGAACAGGGCAAACCAGGAAATTTTCGCGGCCGGCGCAGCCGAGTCGGCACGGTCCCGCCGGATGAGCTCGAATTCTTCCGCGGAGAGCCTCCGGTGTTCTTCGGGCGAGCGGTAGAACAGGAAGAAGCCAACGGACAGCACGAGCCCGATGACGCCGAGGAAAACGAAGATGGCCTGCCAGCCGAAGCCGAGCAGGATCGCGGTGAGGATGGGCGGCGCTATGGCGGGTCCCCACTTGGAGCCGCTGTCCCAGACAGCGGTAGCCTGCGCCCGCTCTGCCCTGGGAAACCACTCCGCGGTGACCTTGGCCGACGCCGGGCTGTTGGGCGCCTCGGTGATGCCGAGCAGGGCCCGGAAGGTGATGAACTGCCACATCTTGCTACCCAGGGCCATGAGGGCGGTCGACACACTCCACAGCGCGATGGCGAGGAAGTACATCCGCCTCGCACCGAGCTTGTCGATCAGCCACCCGGCCGGCTACTGGCTGAAGGCGTAGACCCAGGAAAACACCGTACCCAGCAAACCGATGTCTGTCTTGGTGAGCGCGAGCTGCTTGATCATTTCCGGCGCCGCGATGGCGATGGCGCTTCGGTCCATGTAGTTGACGATGCCGGCCAGCAGCGCCCAGCCAAGAATCCACCAGCGCAGATTCTTGATGGCCTTGCGGACACCCGATTCGTGCGGCCTTGATTGAACGGTTTCTGCTACCACAACACACCCCTTTGTGTTCTTGGACGGGGCACGTCATCGTTGGTGGTGCCCGCTAATCGAAGACCCTATAGGATCTACGGAAAGTCGCAAAGGGTTGTTGTCAGATTTTTTTGCATCGTTTTGCTGGACCGGCAGCGGTTCAAGCAGTGGCTACCGGTGCCCGCGCAGCACCTCGATTACCGAGGAGTCGTCGCGCCGGCCCAGGCCCGCGCGCCGGCCGCTGAGGTAAAGCTGTTCGGCCGCGGACGCGAGCGGCGCCGGGTAGGTACTCTCCCGCGCCGCGTCGACCACCAGGCCCATGTCCTTGACGAAAATGTCCAGGGCGCTGCGCACCTCGGTGTTCTCCGGGTCCACCATGCGGGATCCCCGGTCATCGAACATGAACGACGCCGCCGCGCCGGAACGCAGCACCTCCCAGGTCTGCTTGGGGTCCAGGCCGAGGGCTTCGGCAAAAGCGAGAGCCTCCCCCGCCGCAGCAATGTGCACACCGCAGAGCAGCTGGTTGACCAGCTTGACCTTCTGCCCGTCGCCAACATCCGTTCCCACCACCGGCGCGGAACTGGCCATCGCATCCAGCAGCGGCCGGACCGCCGCCAGGGCCCGCTCGGAGCCGCTGACCATCATGAGCAGGTCGCCGGCGGCGGCCCGTTTGGTGCCGCCGGAGACCGGCGCGTCGACCAGTTCGACGTCGAACGCGGCCAGCCGCTGCGCCAACGACACCACGGCGGCCGGGCCGACGGTGGCCATCAGCAGGACCACGGTCCCCGGCCGGAGTGCGGCGGCGAGCTGGTCGGCCCCGAACAGCACGGCGTCGGCCTGCGCCGGCGTCGCGACCATCAGGGCGACGACGTCAGCCTCCGCCACCGCTTCCTTTGCCGTGGCCGCCGGCGTGAGACCGGGGACGGCCAGTGACTTCGCCCTGCCCTCCGCCACGTCAAAGGCCGCCACCTCGTGCCCGGCTCCGGCGAGGACAACCGCCATCGGTCCGCCCATAGCGCCCAGCCCGATCCATCCAACCTTGCTCATACTGTTACTTCCTTTCCTGGGACAGCGGACGTGGGCCGCCGCGGAACAGTTCAATGGTGTCGGCGAGTGCGTTTTCGTCGCCGACGTTGCCGGCGAAGACGACGTACGGCATGCCCTGCACGCCGGGCGCGGCTTCGTCGGGGCGCAGCACCGAGACCATGCCGGGGAACAGCTGGCCCAGCACGGTGGCACGCCGGATTCCGAGGCCGCGGACGGCGACGTCGTGGGAGGTGATGCCGCCCTTGGCGATGACCCAAGCGGGCCTGGCCGCGAGCGCGGCCTGCACGACCTCGATCAGCGCGGCGGAGACGCTGCGGGCGATCTCGAGGCTCGCGGCCGCGTCAGCGCCCTTGAGCAGCGACCGTGAGGTGTAGAGCAGGACGTCGGCGCCGGCGAGGGCGCTGACCACCTTGGCCGCCGTGTCGGCGATGTGCGCGCCGCGGGTGGCCGTGTTGACCAGGTCGGTCACGGACAGTTCGATCTCGGTGACGCCGCCGCGCGCCTGCGCCGCGGCAACCTGGCGTGCCGTCTGGCCCACGTGGGAACCGACGACGGCGAGGCCGTGGCCGGCGGGGCGGCCGGCGGGCCAGATGTCCTTTGCCTGCAGGGTCGGCTGGGGGTCCAGCCCCGCGAGGGCCCGGACAAAGGACGGTCCGGTGCGGTGCAAGAAGAGCTTGCCTTCACGCTGGACCTGCTGCAGGCCGAGCACCACAATTTCCAGGTCGGCAAACTCGGTGGCGTTGACGACCACGAGCTGCAGGTCGCTGGCCGCGCGCAGGATGTCCGCGACCCTGTCCTCGCCGCCGGCGCGGATGTCTTCAAGACCGATGCTGAGCACCTGCCCGGGGGTGACGGCGCCGCCGCTTTTCTCCGCGACGAAGTCCTTGAGGTCCGATGACGTGTACCCGAAGGTGGCGTCCTTGGCGAACTCGGTTTCGCCGGCCGGGACGGCTTCGCCGCCCACCATGGCCCAGTGCACGTCACCGGCGGTGAAGCGCCCGGCTTCGAAGTAGGACGGGACGAGCAGCACGCCGTCGAAGCCGCGCCCGGTGACTTCGCGCCGGACGGCGTCAAGGGTGCGGATCTCGGCCATCACGTGGCCGCGGAGCGTTGAGTCGCTGCGGCTGACCAGGTCCAGGGGTGCACCCAGCCGCTCCTCAAGCTCGAAGAGGGCCCGCCCGGCTGCCTGGTTGAGGGCGACGGCGTCGGCCTCGTCGAGGCTGCGGGTGTTGGTCAGGATGAAGCAGGTCGACGCCGGCTCGGCGAGGGCCGCGGCGTACTCGCCGGCCTCAAGCACAGTGACGACGGAGACGCCGTGCACGGACTGCGACCCGGTCGGGTCGTCGTCGAGCACCGCGGTCCGGCGCCCGGTGGCGGCCCGGTAGTCGCGGATCCGCTGCCGCGCGTCGGCGAGCCGGACCGGCTCCGGGGCGGCCGGCACGCCGGG
>NZ_JBFRFD010000267.1:0-5099 GCF_052114645.1 Arthrobacter sp. 2YAF22_2 | reverse complement strand
AGGCGGAACTGCGTGACCGCGGTGCCGACCTGGGCCGCTACGTCGGCACGCACCCGATGGCCGGCCGGGAAAAGTCCGGCCCGGTGGCCGCCCGCGGCGAACTGTTCACCTCTATGCCGTGGGTGCTCTGCCCCTCGGCCGAAACCCGGCCCGAGGCCCTGCAGACTGCGCGCGCGCTGGCCACGGACCTTGGCGCCGTGGTCTCCGAATTCGGCGCCGAAGAACACGACGAAGCCGTGGCGCTGGTCTCGCACCTGCCCCAGGTGATGTCTTCGCTGGTGGCGAGCCGGCTCCAGGGCACACCCCTGCACGCCCTCTCGCTGGCCGGAAACGGGCTGCGGGACGTGACCAGGATCGCCGCGAGCGATCCCACGCTCTGGGTGCAGATCCTCGGCGCCAACGCCGGCAAGGTCGTGGAGATCCTGCACGGCGTCCGCGAGGACCTGAACCGGCTGATCGGAACGCTGGAGGATCCGACGGCGCCGGGCGCCAGGCTGGACCTCGCGCAGCTGATCAGCGAAGGCAACGCCGGCCAGTCCCGGATCCCGGGCAAGCACGGCGGACCCCCGCAGGCCTACTCCTGGCTGACCGTCCTGGTGGACGACACACCCGGACAGATCGCGAAGCTCCTTACCGAGATCGGCGAGATCGGCGTCAACCTCGAGGACCTCCGGCTGGACCACTCCTCGGGGCAGAATGTCGGCATGGTGGAAATCTCCGTGCTGCCCAACAAGCACGAACTGCTCATCGAAGCCCTCAACGACCGCGGATGGCGGGTACTCCAGTAATGACCCAGGAACTTATCGAAACTGTGGACGTCGTCCGCCCCGGAAAGAGCCTCGTCGTGGCGATCGACGGACCCTCCGGCTCGGGCAAATCCAGCGTCAGCAAAGAGGTGGCGCGCCGGCTTGGGCTGGCGTACCTGGACACCGGCGCCATGTACCGGGCACTGACCTGGTTTTGCCTCGACAGCGGCACCGATCTGGCGGACGCCGAAGCCGTCGAAGCCGCAGCGGAGGGCCTTCCCCTCGAAATCAGCACCAGCCCGCAGGAAGAGTACGTCCGCGTGGCCGGGGCCAACATCACCCTGGCCATCCGGGAGCCGCGCATCTCCGGCTCCGTCAGCGCCGTCGCCACCACGCTCGGGGCACGCACCGAACTGATCCGCCGGCAGCGCGAGCTGATCGAAAAGCACCACCGCCGCATGGTGGTGGAGGGCCGCGACATCACCACCGTCGTCGCGCCCCATGCCGAAGTGCGCATGCTGCTCACCGCCAGCGAGGAAGCCCGGCTTCGCCGCCGCGGAATCCAGCTCGGCGGCAGCCAGAACGCCGAACAGCTCGCGGCGCAGGTCACGGCGCGGGACGCCAAGGACTCTACGGTGGTGAACTTCACCCAGGCCGCCGACGGCGTGGTGACCCTGGACTCCTCGGAGCTCGACTTCGCCCAAACCGTCGAGGCGGCGCTCGGGATTGTGCACACGGTCATCAACCATACGGCGCTCAATCGTGACTGAGCCCGGAGCCGGGGCGCAGCGTCCGGGCCGCTGGTTCCTGGACGGAACCATGGCTTGGAGCCGGCCGGTCGGCTGGACCCTGGACCACTTGGTGTACCGGACCACAGTCAAGGGCCGAGCCAACRTTCCCGCGGCCGGTCCGGTGATTTTCGCCGGCAACCACATCAGCTTCCTGGACGGTCCGGTGATGTTTGGCGCCGCGCCGAGGCCGATGCATATCTTCGTCAAGAAGGAGATGTTCGCGGGCCTCCCGGGCCTGGTCCTGAAGGCCTCCGGCCAACTGGCGGTCGACCGCGCGGGGGACCGGGCGGCGTTGCACCGGGCCAAGAACATCCTTGACGCCGGACGGTGCGTCGGGATCCTCCCCGAAGGCACCCGGGGGAGCGGACAGGCGGCGACGATCAACAACGGGGTGGCCTGGCTCGCGTTGAACTCGGCGGCCACCGTGATCCCGGTGGCCATCCTCGGAACGAGAATCGGCGGCGAGCACCTCAACACGGTTCCCCGGCCCGGCCGCAGGCTGCATGTCAGCTTCGGCGGTGCCCTCACCGTCAACCGCAGGCCCGGAGAGACCGGGCGTGCTTCAATGGACAGGGTGGGAACCGAGATCCGCGCAGCTTTGGCGCGGCACGTCCAGGACGCAATTCAATGCAGCGGGCAGCGCCTGCCCGACGCGGATTCCCCGCAAGAACTTCAGACAGCAGTAGCCGGGACGCCGGCAGATCACCACCTAAGGAAAGTGCAATGAGCGATACGACTCAAACCCCCGGCCATTTTGGCGCCGGTGAAGACGAATACACGCCCACCGGCACGGACCAGGTGGCGGAGCATCTCGCTGCCCTGGACGACGAGGAAGCCGACCTCCGCGCGGCCTCGCTCCGGGCCGGCCTGGACGACTACGAGCTGGACGAGGAAGACGCCGCCCTGTTGAGCGGCCGCTACGAGGACGAGGACTTCGACGGCCCGGTCAAGCTTGACCCGGTGCTGGCCATCATCGGCCGCCCGAACGTCGGCAAGTCCACTCTCGTCAACCGCATCCTGGGCCGCCGCGAAGCCGTGGTCGAGGACACCCCCGGCGTCACCCGGGACCGGGTCATGTACTCCGCCACCTGGAACGGCCGGAACTTCACCGTGGTCGACACCGGCGGCTGGGAGCACGACGCCCGCGGCATCCACGCCCGCGTCGCCGAGCAGGCCGAGATGGCCGTGGAACTCGCCGACGCCGTGCTGTTCGTCGTGGACTCGGCCGTGGGCGCGACCGCCACGGACGARGGCGTCATGAAGATGCTSCGCAAGWSCAAGAAGCCGGTCATCATGGTGGCCAACAAGGTCGACGACTTCGCCCAGGAGGCCGACTCGGCTGCGCTGTGGGGCCTCGGCTTCGGCGAGCCGTACCCGGTGTCCGCACTACACGGCCGCGGCGTCGCCGACCTGCTGGACCACGTCATGGACACACTTCCCGAGTTCTCCACGATCGAAGGCCTCGAGCGCAGCGGCGGCCCGCGCCGGATCGCCCTGATCGGCCGACCGAACGTCGGCAAATCCTCGCTGCTGAACAAGCTCGCCGGCTCCGAGCGCGTCGTCGTCGACAACACCGCCGGCACCACGCGCGACCCGGTCGATGAGTTCATCGAACTCGGCGGCCGGACTTGGCGCTTCGTGGACACGGCCGGCATCCGGCGCCGCCAGCACATGGCCCAGGGCGCCGACTTCTACGCCTCTTTGCGCACCCAGAGCGCGCTCGAAAAGGCGGAGGTCGCCGTGGTGCTGCTCGCCGTCGACGAGGTGCTCAGCGAGCAGGATGTGCGCATCCTGCAGCTGGCCATCGAATCCGGCCGAGCGCTGGTGCTCGCGTTCAACAAGTGGGACCTGCTCGACGACGAACGCCGCAGCTACCTGGAACGCGAAATCGAACAGGACCTCGCCCACGTGGCGTGGGCCCCGCGCGTGAACATCTCGGCTAAAACCGGCTGGCACAAGGACCGGCTGGTCCCGGCCCTGGACACCGCGCTGGAGAGCTGGGACAAGCGCATCCCCACCGGTCGCCTCAACGCGTTCCTTGGCGAGCTCGTGGCGGCCCACCCGCACCCGGTCCGCGGCGGGAAGCAGCCGCGCATCCTCTTCGGCACCCAGGCCTCGAGCCGGCCGCCGAAGTTCGTGCTGTTCACTACCGGCTTCCTGGACCCCGGGTACCGCCGTTTCATCACCCGACGGCTCCGCGARACCTTCGGTTTCGAGGGCACGCCSATCGARGTCAACATGCGGGTCCGGGAAAAGCGCGGCAAGAAGCGCTGATTCGGCGCGCGCCCGCCGGGGGAGAAAGTTCCCGTGGCACAAGTCAAAATGTCACGGGCACCCTCCGGCATCGTGTAAGCTTTTGGAGGTGGTTCGGCCGGACTGCTCAGATGAATTCTTTTGGTTCGCCAAGTGAAGCATCGGGAGCGGAGAACGGCGGGACCAGCGGGCTGTAGCGCAGCTTGGTAGCGCACTTGACTGGGGGTCAAGGGGTCGCAGGTTCAAATCCTGTCAGCCCGACCAACAGAAAGTACCCCGCCATTCCGGCAACGGAATGGCGGGGTTTTCTGTTTCCCGGAAGGGGCTACCCAGGCAGTGCGAACTTTCAGGCAGTACCTACTTCAGGAAGCGTGAGGTCCGCCGGTCGGCGAGGATCTTGCCTTTCGTCTGGCAGGTGGGGCAGTACTGCAGCGAGGTGTCAGCGAACGACACCTCCCGCACCGTGTCACCGCACACCGGGCACGCCTCGCCGGTCCGTCCGTGGACCCGCATATGGCTGCGCTTCGCATCCTTCAGCTCACTCGGGGGTTTCCCGCGGGCTTCCGCCACCGCAGTCCCCAGAATCTCGTGGATCGAGTCGTAAAGACGCTGCACGGCCGGCCGGTCCAAGGAGCCGGCGACCGCGAAGGGCGACATTTTGGCCGCGTGCAGGATCTCGTCGCTGTAGGCGTTTCCGATCCCGGCCATGATGGCCTGGCTGCGCAGCACACCCTTGATCTGCTGGGAACTGCCGGCCAAGATCACGGCCAAGGCGTCGACGTCGAACCCGGGGCTGAACGGGTCCGGACCGAGCGCCGCAACGCCGGGAACGTCGGACGGATCCCGGACCAGATAGACGGCCAGGCTTTTCTTGGTGCCGGCCTCGGTCAGATCCAGGCCCAGCGGACCGGTTCCGCTCGAAAACGAGAGCCGCACGGCAATGTGCCCGCTGCCCATTTTCAGCAGCGTCCCGGTGGGGGTTTCGGTGAAGCGCACCCAGCCCGCCCTGGCCAGGTGGAAGACAAAGTGCAGGCCGCCGGCCTCAAGATCCACGAACTTGCCGTGCCGGCTCACTCCGGTCACGGTCCTGCCCTCCAGCTCGGAGAGCGGCGGATCCGCCGTCTTGAGCACCGCGAAGGAGACAATCTGGACCTTCGCCAGGACAGTTCCGCGCAGGCGCGCATCCAAAAAGTCCGCCAAGGCTGCAACTTCCGGTAGCTCAGGCATGGGCAATTCCTTCCAGAACCGGTGCTGGTGCCGCCATGGCCCCATCATGCCAGAGTCCTCCCGGCCCCGGACGGATATGCCT
>NZ_JBFRFD010000266.1:0-5102 GCF_052114645.1 Arthrobacter sp. 2YAF22_2 | reverse complement strand
GTCCTCGCCTTGGGCGGCCTGGTGGCGTCCACCCTGCGCGGTGCGGCCGACACCGTCGCCGGGCTGCGCACCAAACTTCAGCTGCCCGTCCCGGCGTCAGGAGCCGCAGCGGTCCCCGCCGGGGCAGAGCTCGGCCTGGCCGGGCTGTCGCCCTTGGTGACTCCGAACAAGGACTTCTACCGGATCGACACCGCACTGCGTGTCCCGCTGGTGGACCCGCGCGAGTGGAAGCTAAAAGTCACCGGCCTGGTGGACCGCGAGATCGAACTGGACTTCGACACCCTGCTGGCCAAGCCCATGACCGAGCGGCACATCACGATCGCCTGCGTCTCCAACGAGGTGGGCGGGGACCTGATCGGCAACGCGCGCTGGCTCGGCTGGCCGGTCCGGGAACTGCTGGCCCAGGCAGGCCCCAGGCCGGGCGCAGATATGGTGCTCTCCCGCAGCGTCGACGGCTGGACCGCGGGAACCCCGCTGGAGGTGCTCACGGACACCCGGGACGCGCTGCTGGTGGTGGGGATGAACGGGGAGCCGCTGCCGCTGGAGCACGGCTTCCCGGTCCGGCTCATCGTCCCCGGGCTTTACGGCTACGTCTCGGCGACCAAGTGGGTCACCGAACTGAAGGTGACGCGGTTCGCGGACGACGTCGCCTACTGGACCCCGCGCGGCTGGAGCGAGCGCGGACCGATCAAGACGTCGTCGCGGATCGACGTGCCCCGGGGCGGGCGGAGCGTGAGCGCCGGGACGGTGGCCGTGGGCGGCGTCGCGTGGTCCCAGCACCGCGGCATCGGCCAGGTGGAGGTGCGGGTAAACCGCGGCGACTGGAAGCAGGCCGACCTGGCGCCCTCAATCTCCACCGACACCTGGTGCCAATGGAAAATCGCCCTGCCGCTGGGCCCGGGACAGTATGAGGTGCAGGTTCGGGCCACCGACCTGGCCGGCGTCCCGCAGGTGGAGGAGAGCGCACCGCCGGCACCCGACGGGGCCACCGGCTACCACACGGTTACAGTGGACGTGAAGTCCTAGTCCGCCGAGCCAAAGGTCACGAACGTATGCACCGCACCGCGCACAGGCCCGCCACCGTGCAAGCGCACCGGGACAAGGTACGGCGGCTGCTGTCACCCTTGGCCGCCCGCGTCGAGATCGTGCCGCTTCGGGAGGCGCTGGGTCGCGGGCTGGCCGCCGACGTCACGGCCCCGTTGGACCTGCCCCCCTTTGCCAACTCGCAGATGGACGGCTTCGCGATCCGCAGCGCCGACATCCCCGTGGGCGGGGCCGAACTGCGTGTCACCGCCCCGGTCCCGGCCGGCGCCGAGCCCGCCGCGCTGGCCTTTGGCAGCGCCGCACCCATCATGACCGGCGCCATGATCCCCGCCGGCGCCGACGCCGTCGTCCCCATCGAACAGGCAGTTCCCGATTCCTTCCCCCCACCCGGGGCGGCTGCCACGGTGCGCCTGCCCGCAGCCCCGGCAGGGAACTTCGTCCGCGACGCCGGCAGCGACATCGCCGCCGGGGAGCCTGCGCTCGCCGCCGGGTCCTTCTTGGGCCCGGGACAGCTGGGCCTGCTGGCAGCGCTGGGCCTGACCGAGGTCCCGGTGCACGTCCAGCCCCGGGTTCTGCTGGTGACGACCGGCGACGAGGTGGTGGAGCCGGGCAGGCCGCTGCAGCCCGGCAAGATCTACGACGCCAACGGCACCCTGCTCGACTCCGCGCTGCGCCAGGCCGGACTCCAGGTGACGCGGACCGGCATCTCCGCCGACGACCCCGCGGAACTTGAGCTTCTCCTGCGGGCCCATGCGCCCGACGTGGACCTGATCGTCACCACCGGAGGAGTCAGCAAGGGCGCCTACGAGGTGGTCCGGCAGGCGCTGGCGGGGCACGACGTCGAATTCGGTGCCGTGGCCATGCAGCCGGGCGGCCCGCAGGGCATCGGAAGCCTCGACGGCGTGCCCGTCCTCGGTTTCCCGGGGAACCCGGTCAGCTGCCTCGTCTCCTTCGAAATGTTCCTCCGGCCCGTACTCGCCGATCTGTTCGGCTCGCCCGCGCCCCGCACAACGGTCCGTGCCCGGCTGGCCGAAGCCGTGTCCTCCCCGGAGAATAAGCACCAGGTCCGGCGCGGAACGCTCAGCCCGGACGGCACCGTCCGGCTCGAGGGCGGCGCCGGCTCCCACCTGGTGCACGCCCTGGCCCGGGCCAACGCCCTGGTGCATATCCCGGCGGGAACCGCAGCGCTCGCCGCCGGCGACGAGGTGGAAGTATGGATGCTGTGAACGCAGCAGAGAACAACTCACCGGACAAACCGGTACTGACCCACCTCCGGCAGGACGGCACCGCCCAGATGGTCGACGTGTCCAACAAGGCCGAAACCACGCGCGAGGCCACCGCCACCGCCACCGTCAACAGCACGGCCGAAGTCCTGGCACTGCTCGGCGCCGGTGAACTGCCCAAGGGCGATGCGCTGGCCGTTGCCCGGGTCGCCGGGATCCTGGCCGCCAAGAAAACCGCTGACCTCATCCCGCTGTGCCACCCGCTGCCGATCACGAAAGTCACCGTCGACTTCGAACTCGGTGACGACTCGGTCACGGTGTTCGCCACGGTCAAGACCCGGGGCGTGACCGGGGTGGAGATGGAAGCCCTCACCGCGGCTTCGGTCGCGGCCCTCAGCGTGTACGACATGATCAAGGCCGTGGACAAGCGCGCGGTACTGACGGACATTAAGGTGCTGGCCAAGAGCGGCGGAAAGAGCGGGGACTGGACACTGTGACCCTTCCAGGAATGAACCAGCCCGAACCACACCGCCACGGCGAGGCCACCGGCCGAAGGGCCGGCATCGTGATCGCCTCCACCCGGGCCGCCGCCGGCATCTACGAAGACCTCACCGGCCCCGTCATCGCCGACTGGCTGACCGAACACGGCTTCGAGCCCTTCCCCGCGATGGTGGTGCCCGACGGCGAGCCCGTCGGCGGGGCCCTGCGCGCGCTGCTCACCCAGCACCCGGCCGTCATTATCACCAGCGGCGGCACCGGGCTCAGCCCCACCGACGCCACGCCCGAACAGACGCTGCCGCTCCTTGACCGGGAGATTCCCGGCATCATGGAAGGCCTGCGGAGCGCCGGCACAGCCAAGACGCCGATGGCCATGCTCAGCCGCGGGCACGCCGGCGCCGCCGGCAGCACCTTCATCATCAACCTCCCCGGCTCCCCGAAGGGCGTCATGGACGGCCTAAGCGTGCTAGACCCAATCATCGGCCACCTGTGCGACCAGCTTGAAGGTAACCATGGACACTGAATCCGGCTTTGAAATCGTGCGCGCCGTGCTTAGCGCCGAGCCCATCTCGGTGGACCAGGCGATCGCCGCCGTCGAGTCGGACACGGCCGGGGCGGTGGTGAGCTTCAGCGGCGTCGTCCGCAACCACGACGGCGGCAAGCCGGTACTCCGGCTCAGCTACACCGCGCATCCGACGGCGCACCAGGTGATGGCCGACGTCGTCGGGCAGCTGATCACCGAGCAGGCGCCCGCCGCCGCGGACGGGCCGGCCCAGCCGGTGCGGATCTGGGCCGCCCACCGGATCGGCATGCTGGAGATCGGCGACCCGGCCCTGGTCTGCGCAGTCTCGGCCGCGCACCGCGGGCAGGCCTTCGCGGTGTGCTCCGAGCTCGTGGATCGGATCAAGGACCAGGTTCCGGTCTGGAAGGAACAGTTCTTCGCCGACGGCACCGTCGAGTGGGTCGGCGCGGGCGGCTAAAACCGGTCGGCACGGGCGGGTAACGGGAGCCGGCACCGGCGGGTAACGGGAGCCGGCACCGGCGGGTAACGCCAGGTCCCGGTTCCAGCCGGGGCGTGCCGCGGCGGTAGGGTTGATGGCATGACCGAACAACTCGCCGTCGCCGTTCTGGGCGCCAACGGGCGCATGGGCGCCGAGGCCGTCAAGGCCGTCGACGCCGCCGAAGACCTCAAGCTCGTCGCGGCCCTGGGCCGCAACGATTCCCTGGACGCCCTGCTGGACTCCGGCGCCCGCATCGTGGTGGACCTGACTGTCCCCGAAAGCACCGAAGCGAACGTCGCGTTCGCCGTCGAACACGGCATCCACGCCGTCGTCGGCACCACCGGCTGGGACCCGGACCGCCTCGCACGGCTTGAGGCGCTCCTCGCGGCCCGGCCCGGCGTCGGTGTCCTGATCGCCCCGAATTTCGCCCTCGGCTCCGTCCTCGCGTCCGCCTTCGCCGCGAAGGCGTCCCGGTACTTCGAATCGGTAGAAATCATTGAGCTCCACCACCCGGACAAGGTGGATGCGCCCTCCGGCACCGCCGTGCGCACCGCCCAGCTGATCGCCGCGGAGCGCACCGAGGCCGGCGTCGCGGCCAGCCCGGATGCCACCACCAGCGAACGCCCGGGGGCACGCGGCTGCGAGGTCGACGGCGTCCGCGTCCACAGCGTCCGCCTGCGCGGCCTCGTGGCGCACCAGGAGGTCCTGCTGGGCGGACCCGGGGAGCAGCTGACCTTCCGCCACGATTCCTTCGACCGGGCTTCCTTCATGCCCGGCGTGCTGCTGGGCGTGCGCAACGTCGCGGCGAACCCGGGGCTTACCGTAGGCCTGGACGGCTACCTGGATCTGGGCCTCTGATGGGCAACGTCGTGACCGGGTTTAAGGCCAACCGCACCAAGATCTGGGTGGGGGCCGTGACGCTCCTGCTGGTGTTCTACCTGGTCGTGTCCCTGCAGCGCTCGGTGCTGCTGCTCTCCGATGCCAACCTGATCGCGAAGGGCCTTGGACTCGCGTACCTGGCGTTGCCGGTGGTCGGGGCTTGGGCGCTGGTGCGTGAGCTGCTCTTCGGCGCCCGGACCGAACGGATGGCGAAGATCCTGGAGGCGGAGGGCGGACTGCCGGAAGACACCCTGCCCCGCACCCCCGCCGGCCGGATCATCCGGGAAGCCGCGGACCTGGAATTCGAGAAGTACCGGGAAGAAGCCGAAGCCGAACCCGGGGACTGGCGCTCCTGGTTCCGGCTCAGCTGCGCCTACGACGCCGCCGGCGACCGCAAGCGCGCCCGGGCGTCCATGCGCGACGCCGTCCGCCTCTTCCGCGCCGCTCCGCCCATCAC
>NZ_JBFRFD010000265.1:0-5105 GCF_052114645.1 Arthrobacter sp. 2YAF22_2 | reverse complement strand
CGCCGTGATCGGGGCGCTGCAGGTGGCCGCCGGCACCATGACGATCGGCGGCATCCAGGCCTTCATCCAGTTCAGCCGGCTCTTCAGCCAGCCCATGGGCCAGATCGGCGGCATGCTGACCCTGATGCAGTCGTGCCTGGCGTCCGCCGAACGGGTCTTCGCGCTCCTGGACGCACCCGAAATCCCCGCGGCAGCACCGGCCGGACCGGGAATCCGGTTGGCCCGGACCCCCGCGGGCCGCGTCAGGTTCGAAGGCGCCACCTTCGGCTACGGGCCCGACACCCCCGCGGTGCAGGATCTTTCCTTCTCGGTGGAGCCCGGCCAGACCGTGGCAATCGTGGGTCACACCGGCGCCGGCAAGACCACCGTGGTGAACCTCCTGATGCGCTTCTACGAACTGGACGCCGGACGGATCACCGTGGACGGCGTGGACATCGCCGAACTCCATCCCGACGAGCTGCGCGGGGTCTTCGGCACGGTGCTGCAGGACGCCTGGCTGTTCACCGGCAGCATCCGGGACAACATCGAATACGGCCTGCCGGGCGCCAGCGACGCGGAGATCGTCGCCGCGGCGCAGGCAAGCCACGTGGACCACTTCGTCCGCGCCCTCCCGGCCGGCTACGCCACCATGCTCGGCAACGACGGCGACTCGCTCAGCCGCGGACAGCGCCAGCTCATCTCGATCGCCCGGGCACAACTGGCCGGCCGCAGCATCCTGATCCTCGACGAAGCCACCAGCTCGGTGGACAGCCGCACGGAGATACAGATCCGGCAGGCCATGGCGAGGCTGCGGCAGGGCAGGACCAGCCTGGTGATTGCCCACCGCTTGTCCACCGTGCGCGACGCTGATCTAATTCTGGTCATGGACCACGGACGGATTGTTGAACAAGGCAAGCACCAGGAACTCATGGCGGAGGACGGCACGTACACCCGGCTCTACCGGACCCAGTTCGCCGGGCGCGAACAGCTTGAGGCCGCCCTGGAGCCGGAACTGTGAGCCCGGCCGAGGCCGGTGCTGCCACTTTTCCCGGCACCTGGAAGCCCAATACCGGCAGTTCGGTTCCCCTGTTCGAACAGCTCCGGCTGAACATTATCGAGCGGGCCGACGCCGGAACCCTCGCGGCCGGGACCCGGCTCCCCGCCGTCCGCAGCCTGGCGGCCGAGCTGGGCGTGGCGCCGCACACCGTGGCGCGAGCCTACAAGGAACTCGAGGCCGCCGGCGTCGTCGCGACCCGGGGCAGGAACGGCACCGTCGTCTGCGCCCGGGACGACGCGTGGGGCTCACTGACCGCGTCCGCCGCGGAGTTCGCGGCGGCGGCCAAAGCCCGCGGGGCCAGCTTCGCCGAGGCTGTCCAGCTGCTGGCCGCGGCATACGACCGCCATTAGGCCGAGAGCCATAGCACAAGCGCAGCCGGAATAGATATTCGAAGAAGTTTTCGATTAGCATTGGAGGCGTGCCTAAAGCCGTAGCTGAAGAACCCGCCGTCGCTGTCCAACCCGCCACCGTTCCGGTGAAGTCCGGAAAGGCGGCCAACCCCAAGCCCTCCGGCGGGGTGCTGTCCGGGGCGGAACTGGTCCGTTCCGACCTGTCCCGCCTGGTCGTAAAGGGCGCGCGCGAACACAATCTGCGCAACGTGGACCTCGACCTGCCCCGCGACGCGATGATCGTCTTCACCGGCCTCTCCGGCTCGGGCAAGTCATCCCTCGCTTTTGACACGATCTTCGCCGAAGGCCAACGCCGGTACGTGGAGTCGCTCTCCGCCTACGCCCGCCAGTTCCTGGGCCAGGTGGACAAGCCCGACGTCGACTTCATCGAGGGGCTCTCGCCCGCCGTCTCGATCGACCAGAAATCGACCAGCAAGAACCCCCGCTCCACCGTGGGCACCATCACCGAGATCTACGACTACATGCGCCTGCTCTGGGCCCGGGTGGGGCGCCCGCACTGCCCGATCTGCGGCGAGCCGGTCAGCAAGCAGACACCCCAGCAAATCGTCGACCAACTGCTCGAACTGCCTGAGGGAACCCGCTTCCAGGTGCTGGCACCGGTGGTCCGCGGCCGCAAGGGCGAGTTTGTCGAACTCTTCAAAGAGCTCACCGCCAAGGGCTACTCGCGGGCCCGGGTGGACGACAAACTGATCCAACTCAGCGATCCCCCCAAGCTTGGCAAACAGTTCAAGCACACCATCGAAGTGGTAGTGGACCGGCTGGTCGCGAAGGACGGCATCAGCCAGCGTCTGACCGACTCGGTGGAAACCGCGCTCGGCCTGGCCGAGGGACGGGTCCTGGCCGAATTCGTCGATCTCGAGGCAGACGATCCGGAACGGATCCGGGCCTTCTCCGAACACCTCGCCTGCCCCAACGAGCACCCCCTCGCCATCGACGAGATCGAGCCGCGCTCATTCTCCTTCAACAACCCGTTCGGCGCCTGCTCCGCCTGCAGCGGCATCGGGACCCGGCTCGAGGTGGACGAGGAACTCCTGATCCCCAACCCGGACCTCTCCCTCTCCGACGGCGCCATCGCGCCCTGGTCACTCGGTACCGCCACCACCGAATACTGGAACCGGCTCCTCGCCGGCCTGGCCAAAGAGCTCGAGTTCTCGATGACCACGCCGTGGAAGAAGCTGTCCGCCGAGGCGCGGCAGACCGTGCTGCACGGCAAGGACCACAAGGTGGTGGTGCAGTACCGGAACCGCTTCGGCCGGGAACGCAAGTACAGCACCGGCTTCGAAGGCGTGGTCCAGTACGTGCACCGCAAGCACACCGAAACGGAATCCGATTCGGCCCGGGACCGCTACGAGGAGTACATGCGGCAGGTTCCGTGCCCGGCCTGCAACGGCGCCCGCCTGAACCCGGCGTCGCTGTCCGTCCTGATCAACGGAAAGTCCATCGCCGAGGTGGCCGCGCTGCCGATGCGCGAATGCGCGAACTTCCTGGACACCCTGGTGCTGACCGGCCGCGAGGCGCAGATCGCCCACCAGGTCCTGATTGAAATCCAGGCCCGGCTGAAATTCCTCCTCGACGTCGGCCTCGAGTACCTGAACCTGGAACGGCCTTCGGGCACGCTCTCCGGCGGCGAGGCACAGCGCATTCGCCTGGCCACCCAGATCGGTTCCGGCCTCGTCGGCGTGCTGTACGTCCTCGACGAGCCGTCCATCGGACTGCACCAGCGCGACAACCGGCGCTTGATCGAAACCCTCACCCGGCTCAGGGACCTCGGTAACACCCTGATCGTGGTTGAGCACGACGAGGACACCATCCAGGAAGCCGACTGGGTGGTGGACATCGGACCGGGCGCCGGCGAGCACGGCGGCACCGTGGTGCACTCCGGGTCCTACCAGGACCTGCTGGAGAACACCGAGTCCCTGACCGGCGACTACCTCTCCGGGCGGAAATTCATCGAGGTGCCGAAGAAGCGCCGCAAGTACGACAAGAAGCGCGAACTGAAGGTTGTCGGCGCCAAGGAAAACAACCTGGTCAATGTCGACGCCGCCTTCCCGCTGGGATTGTTTACCGCGGTCACCGGCGTCAGTGGCTCGGGCAAGTCCACCCTGGTCAACGAAATCCTGTACAAGGTGCTCGCCAACAAACTCAACGGCGCCAAGCAGGTCGCCGGGCGGCACAAGTCCGTCCAGGGCCTCGAGCACCTGGACAAGGTGGTGCACGTCGACCAGAGCCCGATCGGCCGCACCCCGCGCTCCAACCCGGCCACCTACACCGGTGTGTTCGACCACATCCGGAAGCTCTTCGCCGAGACCACCGAGGCCAAGGTCCGCGGCTACCAGCCCGGCCGGTTCTCCTTCAACGTCAAGGGCGGCCGCTGCGAGGCCTGCTCGGGCGACGGCACGTTGAAGATCGAAATGAACTTCCTGCCGGACGTTTACGTGCCGTGCGAGGTCTGCCACGGCGCGCGCTACAACCGCGAAACCCTTGAGGTGCACTACAAGGGCAAGACCATCGCGGACGTCCTGAACATGCCGATCGAGGAGGGCGCGGACTTCTTCGCCGCGTTCTCGCCGATCGCCCGGCACCTGCGGACCCTCGTGGACGTCGGCCTCGGCTACGTCCGGCTCGGCCAGCCCGCCACGACGCTCTCGGGCGGCGAGGCGCAGCGCGTGAAACTCGCAGCTGAGCTGCAGAAACGCTCCAACGGCCGCAACGTCTACGTGCTCGACGAGCCCACCACCGGGCTGCACTTCGAGGACATCCGCAAGCTGTTGCTGGTCCTGCAGGGCCTGGTCGAAAAGGGCAACACCGTGATCACCATCGAACACAACCTGGACGTGATCAAGAGCGCGGACTGGATCGTGGACCTGGGCCCCGACGGCGGATCCGGCGGCGGACGGATTGTCGCCTCCGGTACCCCGGAGCAGGTGGCCAAGTCCAAGGAGAGCCACACCGCGACGTTCCTCGCCGAGATTCTGGGCTGACCGGCACCTCCGGCCGACCCGGGGAGGCCGGACATATTCCCCCGAGGGAATGAGATTGTTCGGCTTCCCCGCGGTCGTGAGAAACTACTCCGGTGACCCATACGCCCGGATGTTGCAGGAGCCGCTGCCAAGCAGGCCCCTGCCGATCGCCACGAAACTATTGTCAAGGTGGATCCGTGCGGTCCCGCACCCTGACCACCGTCGCCCCGCAGCTGAATGAGGTGCCCGCCCTTGGCAATGTTTGACGTAATCCGCTGGACAACCCGCGGGCTCATCTCCGCGACCTGCCGTCCCACCGTTATCGGCCTGGAGAACGTGCCAGCCGAAGGCCCCTTCATCGTGGCGCCCAACCACCTCTCCTTCCTGGACAGCGTGATCGTCCAGGCGCTCATGCCGAGGCCGGTCGCTTTTTTCGCCAAGGCCGAATACTTCACCACCGGCGGTGCCAAGGGCCGGGTAATGAAGTCGTTCTTCGAGGCCGTCGGCTCCATCCCGGTCGAGCGCGGCGAGCAGGCCGCCAGCGTGCAGGCGCTCAAGACGTTGCTGGACATCCTCGATGCCGGCAAGGGCGTCGGGATCTACCCGGAAGGCACCCGCTCCCGCGACGGCATCCTCTACCGCGGCCGCACCGGCGTCGGCTGGCTGGCCCTCACGACGGGAGCCCCGGTGGTCCCGGTG
>NZ_JBFRFD010000264.1:0-5125 GCF_052114645.1 Arthrobacter sp. 2YAF22_2 | reverse complement strand
GTCCTTGTGAGAGCCCCAGGCTCAGCCCGGCCTCGCTCTGGCCGGCGGGAAGGGCCCTGATACCGGCCCGGAAGATCTCAGCCATGACTGCAGAACTGCATAGCGTGATCGGGATAACCAGTTTCCAGAAAATGTCGGGGTTGATCCCATATTGAGGAAGGCCGCTGACAAAGATGTAGACCACAAGGAGCAGCGGAACAGAACGGAAGAACTCAATCCAGCCGGTGGAGAACCGTTGAAGGGATGTGCGCGGCGACAGCCTGCCGAGCGCCAGGACCAGACCGAGCGGCAGGGCAAAGACCGCGGACACAGCGGCCGCGGCCACTGTATTGCCCAGACCGGCCAGCAGGAAGAGCAGGTAGGGCCCTTGCGTAAATTCAACCCAGCGGTCGGGGGCAAGTTGCCCGGCCTGGCCAAAGCGCAGCAGCACCGCCACCGCGATGCAGGCCATAAGCGCGAGGCTGAGCGCCGTGATGATGCGTATCCGCCGCCGCGCCTTCGGGCCGGCCGCGTCGAAGAGACTGTCCTGCGTGCTCATGGTTAGAAGCCCTTCATCGCTTAATCCGCAGCCGTTGTTCCAGCCGGGCTCCCAGGCCGCCCGCCAGCAGGGAAATAACCGCATACGCAACGGCGGCCAGCAAGTATGTGGTCAGCCCCAACGCGGCTTCGTTGTTGATCTCCGACACCTGAAGAGTGAGGTCCTTCACGCCTATGACGCCGGCCAGGGATGAACTCAGCAGGATGCCGATGAACACGTTGACCACGGGCTGGACGACGCTGCGGAAAGCCTGGGGGAAAAGTACGAACCGGAGCACTCCGGAGAAGTCCAACCCGATGGATCGAGCGGCCTCGACCTGGCCCACCGACACCGCGTTGACCCCGGTCCGGATCGCCTCACAGGTGAAGGCTCCGCCCAGTAGAATCATGGAGATGGCCGCGCAGCTGAACAGGTCGAACGTGATGCCGATGTCCGGGAGACCGAACGTGACCACCACCAACAAACTGATCAGCGGGATGTTGACGAAGAGCTCCACGTACAGCCGGCCCAGGGCGCGCAGGGGCAGAATCGGGCTGACCCGGCACGCCGCGACTGCGGTCCCGACCACCAGCGAACCGAGGAAGCCAACGGCGGTCAATCGCAACGTCATCCAGAGCCCAGCCAGCAGCTGGTCAAGGTAGGTCGTAAACAACTGATCCACAGACGCTGCCTCAGGCGCCGATGGCAGGCGGCTTCGGCGGGTCGGTCTTCAGCACCTGGCCAACGGTGGCCTTCCACAGCCCGTCCCATGAGCCGTCGGACTCCACGAGTTTCAGCCACGCGTTGACGAACGCCAGTGCATCCGTGCCTTTGTGCAACCCGATGCCGTATTTATCGCTGTTCCCGAAGGTCTCGCCGACGATTTTCACGTCCTTGTTCTTGGCAGCATTGGACAACAAGATGGACTGGTCGATTACGTAAGCCTCCACCCGCCCCTGCTGGACCGCGGCAAGACATTTGGGGTTGTCATCGAAAGTCTGGACGTTCGCCTGAGGGGCGACCTCTTTGAGGAGCGTGACGCCGGTGGACGCGCTTTGCGTGGCGACCGTCTTGCCTGCGAGGTCAGCAACGGATTTGATGGACGTGTTGTCCGCCTTGACCAGGATTGCCGACTTCGACTCGTAGTATGGACCGCCGAAATCCACTTTCTCGGCGCGCTTGGCAGTGATCGAATACGTGGCAAAGATGACATCGACAGAGTTGTTCTGCAGCAGCGTCTCCCGGGTGTCCACCGTAACCTGAGCAAGATTCTCTTTAGGCTCGCCGAAAATGTACCTGGCCAGCAACTGTGAAAGACCCGCATCAAATCCGGCCACCTTTCCCGTGGCAGGGTCCCGCAGCGAAAAGAGCGTCGACGTGTCGGTGCCGCCGCGCACCAACTGCCCTTTGGCCTTGATGGCTTTCGCCCAGGCGCTCGCCTGCACCACGGAATCAGCGGCCACTGCACCTTTCGCTACGACGGCGTCGTAGGCAGCCATGTCGATAACGGAACCGCCGGCCGCCCCGCTGGAACCGCCGGAGCCGGACGGTGTCGGCAAGGACGGTGTGCCGCCGCATCCGGCGAGCGCGCCTGCGCCCAATGTTCCCAGTCCAAGGGCAAGCGCCCCCCGCCGGCTCAAGAGCAGTGACGAAACGCGATCAAGATCTGACATGAATTGGTCCTCTCGTGGCCGGCGACACCCACCTGATCGCCGTTGTGGGTCCAACCTACGACTGAATCGCTCTCGAATTGGCAAACGCCACAAAAAACAGTTCTGGATCGTAACAATAAGTGGACTGTTGATCRCCTGGCCCGGTCCGCCAGCCACCGGGCCGCTCCTCATCGGGCCTTCCGACCTGTGGCCCCGGCTGCTACAACACGTTCCACTCGTCGGAGATCGCCTTGGCGGCTTCTTGAAGTAGGGGAACTGCACGATCCGCAAAGGCTTGGTCCACCCTGAAAACGGGCCCAGAGACTGAGAGGGCCATGGGAGTGGGTGCGTTGGCGACGGCGGCGGCAAAACAGCGAACGCCGATTTTCTGAGCTTATTGCCCTAGCCGACTTCCCCTCCGCGGGGGTTGGCCCGCAGGGTCGTCTGGCGCCGGTTGGATGTCCGGGCAGACTGGATGACCAGGACTACGGCCGCAACGACGACTCCTACCAAAACCAGGCCCGCAGCGATTCTCGTTGCCCGCCGGGAAATGATGGCCGGGTTCACAACTTGGGGGGCACCCGCGGGAGATTCGATGATGGGCACGTCCCAGTCATCCGTGGAGGGGAAGATTCCGGGCGGAAGCTTTTCCGCCCGAAGCTCGCGGCGGCCTGCGAGGCGGWTCCGGACTTCTTGATTGGGAGCGGGCACGGCGGAGTCTGCTGCGGTCGCAGTGGGGAAGTCAATGAGGTAGGGCTTGCCGTAGAACGCTGAAGAGGCGACCGACTCCAACCAAGTGGGCGGTGGTTCCGCAACGCCGCGGGCGGCTAGAGCGGACCGCAGCCTCTCTAGGATCTCGGCGTGGCTTTTGCCTTCGGAGCCCTTGCTTGCCTCGAAGATCGCAAGTTGAAGCTGCAGCTTCACGTCCGCAGCAGGGACCTGAACGGTGGGGTCCTGTCCTGCGGGGTCCCCTTTGAGTGGCTCAGCATTGACGGCGCCGGACTTGCTTGGGTCAGTCTTCATGGGCTTCCTTTCATCGTGGTTCTCCGCGTCCCGCTCGTGGGGTGTGGCAAGGGCCCTGCTACTAGGGCCACGGGCTACCCCCGTCGCGTATGTCTCGCCGCTGGGGCCGAAAGGCAGGCGGTTCATGTGACGGTCGCGGTGGCGCATCTGACCTCCACTGTCCGCACCGGAACCGGGGCCGGTGGCTGGCCCTTGGCGCCGACCGGGCATCGTAGCCGGCGCAACAGCARCGCCAGCCTCATCCTCCGGCGACGACGAAGAGTCCGGCGACGCCGAGCGCATAGAGCACCAGCACAATAAGGGAATCGGCCCCCATCCTCGCTATGCGCCGTTGGGGCCGAAAAAGCAGACCCAGCAGGTACACGACGGTGAGGAGGATCGCCAAGGCCGTGAGATAGATGTCGGTGGCCTGGGCCTGCGGCAGGACCGCCTTGCCGGAGATGAGGACCGCCAGAAAGAAGAGAACCGGAAGGAAGGCGTTTCCGCCAAAAATGTCGCTGACGGCCAGCTTGTAATCACCCTGGCGTACCGAGGCGAGGCCGGTGGAAATTTCCGGCAGGGAGGTTGCCAGGGCCAGCACAGTGGCGCCGAAGAGCACACCGGAGAGACCGAGCTGGTCCGCTGCTGCACTGCCACTTTGYTCAAGCACGACGCCGGCGATCAGGGTGGCGACGGCGGCGACAGCAAAAACAGCAACAGAAGCGCCGGTGCCCTTTGTTTTCGTGGAGTCGTACTGACTTTTTGCCTTGCTGTGACCCTTGGGTTCGGACTGGCTTTCCGGGGCCTCGCCCTCCTCCTGCCAGGGAAGGTGCTTCTGCGCGCGCTGGACAAGCAACAAACCCACAACCCATACGACTGCGATCAGAACCGCACCCGGCGTCAGGCGCGCGAACACCACGCCTGATGGCATCTGGCTTCCGGCGACGACCACGGCGAGCACGGCGACGACAGTCACGGCCTCGATGACGAGCGTCAGGGACGCAGCTTTGTAGGTGAGGGGGTGCTTTCCCTTAACGCCGAAGACGTCCAGCACCACCAAAACGACTGTCTGCAGGGCAATGCCGCCGAGGATGTTGCCCACRGCCACTTCCAGGTTCCCGGACATGGCGGCGCTGACCGTGATGGCAAGCTCGGGAAGATTCGTCGCGATGGCCAAAAGAATCAACCCGCCTAAAGCTGAGCCGAGATGGAAGCGCTTGTCCAGAATGTCGGTCTTCCTGGAGAGCTGGATGCCGGCGAACCAAATCACAACCGAGGCGCCGACGAAGATAACGATCAAAAGCCACAGAGGCAAAGACCCCATCACTACCACGATCCAATCCGGGCACGCTGGCCCGCTCACGGAGCATTCATTTGCGCTGACGCAATGGTATCCTCCCCGGGTTCTGAGCCGCGTCGCACAGCAACGTCCCCGGAGTGCCACGGCAAGGGGGCGACGTGAAACTATTTCCATTGCGCTTACGCAATGGTAGCGTAAATGCAAGGAACTACTGTGCCGGCAGCCTGCCGCATACGCCCCCTTTAGAAAGGAAGACCATGGGACAAGGTTCAACGGTCGTCTTCCAGTGGCTGTGCTGGACAATCGCCATCGCCAGCGCGGGTACCGCCTTGATTCGGGCCGGTGTCGCGGCCACGGCGGGACCCCGCGTCGTACGGCAGAAAAGCGGCGTCGTCGGCGTGCTCTGGATACTGTGCGCCGCCTCTGCCCTCACCGGCTTTATCCTCGCCGCTGCGGCAGTCCGGGCTGGCAGCTGAGCAATTACCACGGCGCGCCGGCGGTCCTCAGGTAGGCCCCAAACTGCTCACGATGACCATGACGGCCGTCACCGCACGCCGCCCGTCTGGCCTGGCCCGCCCGGCACCATAGTAGGAGGAAGAACCATGGCAACTGTTAGCGATTTTGTGGTCCAACGCGTCAGGGAGTGGGGAGTCA
>NZ_JBFRFD010000263.1:0-5153 GCF_052114645.1 Arthrobacter sp. 2YAF22_2 | reverse complement strand
GGGCAGCTGACGGTCATAGGCGGTCAGCAGGCCGTCGGCGGCGGGGCGGCGCGCGGTGGCTTCCTCGGCCGCCAGCTGGGCGCGGCGCCGGGCCAGCGCGGACTGCAGCACCAGGGCTTCCTGATAGCGGAAGCGGTCCCGGGCACGCTGCCAGTCACTGGTGGTCTGCGGGGTGTGGATCAGCCGGTAGGCGTCCGCGGCGGGCAGAAACTTTTCCCGGGCGGCGATGTCGGCGGGCAGGGGGTCGTCCAGGTGATCCAGCTCGAGGGTGTCCAGCAGCGTGGAGATGACCTTTTGGATGGACCAGCTGGTCAGTTTGGCGGTGGCCGGGTACACCGGGATAGGCATGGCGGCGAGCTGTTCCGGGTCCATGCCCGGGATGTCCGGGTCATCGTCGATCAGCTGGAACTCGGGGTTGGTCAGGCCCAGCGAGCCGCCGTAGCGGGTCACCTTGCCGGAGAACAAGGCACGCCGGCCCGGCTGCAGCTCGGCCTTGGCGCGGAAGCCGTTGAAGAAGCTCACCTTGAGCGTGCCGGGCATGCCCGTTCCGGCGTCGTCGGTAATCACGACGTCCGTCAGCGTGCCGCGGCGGGCGCGCATGGACCGGGTGCTGTTGGAAAGCACGCGGGCGATCAGGGTGACCTCTTCATCCAGCGGGACCTCGCTGATGGGGGTGAGTTCGCCGCGGTTCATGTACCGGCGGGGAAAGTAGTTCAGCAGGTCACCGACGGTGCTGATGCCGAGGTGTTTTTCGATGACGGCCGCGGAACGCTTCCCGATCCGGCGTTCCAGGCCCAGTTCAAGCTCAGCGTTCATGTCCGTCGAGGTCCCGGGGCAGGGCGAGGTCGCTGACGGTCAGGTCCGACGGTTCGCCGAGCGAGCGGATCAACTCGACGGCGGGCGCGGGGTCGCACACGTGGACGTGGACCCGCCAGCGGTAGGCGCCGTCGGCGTCGGCGTCGCCGCCCACCTGGCTCATGATGACGGACTCGCCCATCTCGTCGAGCCGCTGCCTGAGGGTGGCGGCGTCCAGCGGCGAGAGCCTGATGGTGCACATGACTTCCACGCCGTCGTCGCGCGGCAGGTCGGCGTGGATGTGCGGGGCCTGGACGTCGTAGCCGTGCAGGCCGTCGAACAGTTGGTCCTGGAGTTCCTCGCCGAGCACTGCCGAGCGCAGGCAGTCGAGGATGAGGAGCATCCCGACGCCGCCGGCATCCACCACGTGGGCGGTGTGCAGGGCCTCAAGCTGGTCCTCGGTGCGGACCACGGCGGCCAGGGCGGCCCCGACGGCGGCGTCAAGGGCCAGGCCGAGGGTGTGGTTGCTGTCGTCACCGTCGTGTTCGGCGTCGACGGCGGCCGCGGCGCGGCCGGCCGCTTCCATGACCGACAGCATGGTTCCCGGGACCGGGTCGCTCAGCGCGGACCACGCCCGGATCTGGGCGCGGTTGAGGGCGGCTGCCAGCAGGGGTGAGCTGAGGCGGGCGTGTCCGGCCAGCGGTTCGGCGGCGGCGCACAGGAAGACGGCGAAGAGTGTGCCGGAGTTGCCGCGCGCCTGTTCCATGGCGGCCTGGCCGGCCCGGGCCAGAACGGCTCCGACGTCGTTCTGCGCCCGGAGCGGCGGGCCCACCACGTGCAGGTGGGGGTCGCCGTTGAGCAGCGGCAGGGCCGCCGTTTCGGTGGGGACGTCCTGCAGGGCCCGGGCGGCGGCGCGCACCGTGAGGTAGAGGTTGGTCCCGGTGTCGCCGTCGGCCACGGGAAAGATGTTGATGGCGTTCAGGCGGTCGCTGTGGTTCCCAAGCGTTGTTTCGGCCTTGCCCAACCACCGCTTCATCGCTTGCGCGTTGGCGGCAATTTTAGTCTGCAAAGTGATCCCATCCCACAGTGTCAGCGGGCCTGCCCGCTATTGTCACGCCCGCGCTGGCTGTTGCTGCAGGGGCTTCTACCGAGCCTATCGCAGTGAAACCGTGAGGCAGCTGAACGTCCGAGGGGAAAGCGGCGAGCAGTCCGTGGTCCTCGCCGCCGCCGAGGACCCACGGCATCGGGTCCCCGCCCAGCAGGGTGGCGGCCGGCTGCAGCGGTGCTGCGAGCTCCTTGAGGGCCGCCGGGTCCAGGTTGAGCACAACGTTGCTGGCCGCGGCCAGCCGTGCCCCGTCCCGGACGAGTCCGTCGGAAATGTCCATCAGGGCGGTAGCTCCGGAGTCCCGGGCCAGCGGGCCGGCCTCGAGCGGCGGCCAGGGCCGGCACTGGGTGTCCAGCAGGGCGCGCTGCTCCTGCGTCAGGTCGTGCACGGGAACGGCGGATTCCAGCAGGGCCAGGCCGGCGGCGGCGCGACCGACGGTGCCGGCGAGCGCCAGGGTGTCCCCCGGCCGGGCGCCGGACCGCAGCACCGGAGCGTGTCCGTCGAGGGTGCCGAGGATGGCGACGCTGACGGCGAGCTCGCGTCCACGGCCCAGGTCCCCGCCGGCGACGGCGCAGTCCGAGGCGCCGAGCTCACGGATCCCGGCGCTCAGCCCGTCGGCGAAGTCCTCCACCCAGGACACGAGGGTCTCCGGGGGCATGGTCAGGCTGACCACCAGCGAGGTGGCGCGGGCGCCCATGGCGTTGATGTCGCTGAGGTTCTGGGCGGCGGCTTTCCAGCCGACGTCGTAGCCGGAGGTGCGGTAGCCGTTGTTCCACTCCAGCCGGAAATCCTGGTCCACCACCTGGGTGTCGATGCTGACCACCGTCCGGCCGTCCGGAGCCGCCACGATCGCGGCGTCGTCGCCCGGGCCCAGCAGCAGGCTACTGCTGTCCCCGCCGTGGAGCCGGGGGAAGATGCGCGCAAGGAGGTCGGACTCGGAGAGTTCGGCCACGGTAAGGCGCGATGAGGTGAAGGGTTCAGGCACAGCCCTACGCTACCGCGAGGGGGGTGACAGCCGTATTTCGTGGTTAGAAGGGCACATGCCAAACTCTTAGGCATGCCCCGACCCGCCCTCACCGTGCCCCCCGCAACGGCACAGGTCCTGGCATTCACCCTTGGGGCCGTTGTTCTCTGGCTGATCATCGCCGTCCAGCTCTTCGCCAACGTTGATCCCCTGAGCATGCACCRGACCGATGCGGTCATCATGCTGGGCGGCGCCAGTTCCGAACGCCTGCCGGTGGCGCAACGGATCCAGCAGGAACTGGGCGCGCCCGTGCTGGCGCTTTCCCATACGGACACCCCGGGCAACAAGCTTGCCGATGAAGCCTGCAATACAGCGCAATTCCCCAACCCGGGCCTGGTCTGCTTCCGCCCGGATGACTACGACACCCGGGGCGAGGCACAGGCTATTCGGAAGCTGGTGGCAGCCAACGGCTGGAAATCCATCACGGTGGTGACCTCCAGCTACCACGTCACCCGGGCCGGGCGGCTGATGGAACAATGCACGACGGCGGATGTCCAGATGGTGGCCTCGCACCCCGACTTCTCGATCGGACAGTGGTTGAGGCGGTTCGTCATCGAAACCGGTGGCTTGATCGACGTGTCGCTGCGACCGGAATGTGCTCCCGCTACACGCTGATGTAAGAATTGAGGCCGGCCCGGTAACGAACGTCGACGACGATGGTCACCAAACGAGCGAGGAGTACAGACGTTGGAACACGCGACGGATGAGACTCCCCCGCGGGTCCCCGCGCCCCGGCACCTGCGCCGGCGCCGCTTCCGTGACGACATTTCCGATCTGCTGCTGGTCCCCGGCGCGGAACCATACCCCGAGCCCCACCAACCGGCCGCGGGCCCACCTACGGCAAAACGAGCCGCAGAGGCCGCTTCGCCGGAGGAAACCACGTACCGGCGTAAACGGCTGGTGGCTTTGATCCTAGTAATTGCCGTCCTTATCAGCCTGCCGGCGCTAATCGCCACGCTGGTCCTTGCCGGCTGAGGTCGCGGTCCTGGTGAGCGGGACGGCTCTTACCCGCTCTTCGCATAGAGGGGGTTGGTGGCGCCCCAGCCGTTGGTCACTTTGACGATGTAGTACTTTCCGGTTCCGAGGGACGTCGCCCCCACGTTGGCATTGATGCTTTGAAGACCAGGGTTAAGCCCCTGCTGCTGGCCAAACTTTGGGTTGTAGCTGGAAGCACCCACAACCTTGGACTGCACTAGTCCGGCCGCTGTGGTCCACCGTAGCTCGACCGTCGCCCCGCTGAGGTTGAAGCCGGTTACCTGCAATGCGCCGGAGGCTGCGTTAAAACTGCTGTCCGTGACGATGGGAGTATTTCTTCCGTTCTGTAGTTGCTGCGCCAGTGGCACGCCGGTCCCGTTGCACGTGTAGTACGTGTCCCACATGAAGGAAATAATCTTGCGCGGCGCGTTGGCCATCTGCTGGAGCTGCCTGTCGATTCGAGCCTTCGTCGTCTGGCCGCGAAGGCTCGAATCGCAGGGATTGGTCCCGTTGGCCGGCGCCATCCCTTCCATGTTGGCCCAAAGAGTAGCCCCGGTTCCGGCCACTCCAGCGGCGGCCGCCTGGAAGTATTCCCGGTTCGGGACCACATATTTGCTACCCCAGGTGCCCGCTCCCACGATGGCCGCAGCGTATGGGTCAACCGTAGCGTTGGCCTCGTTGCCGAAGTAGGCGCCGCCTTTGCCGGTCCCCATCCCGTCTTGAACGGCGATACTCAAGGGCGTTCCGCCAGCTGTGAGCGCTTTATTGCGCGCCCCTCCCTGTGCTTGCGCCGGCGTACCGTGGCCCGGCGCGGCGGCGCGCGCATCGATGTACGGGCTCACTATGGCAGCCCGGCCCGGCATAATGGCCCGGATGGCTTGGTTCTGTATCCGGTAGACAGTCAGAACGGGTTCAAAAACCGCCCCGTCGTTAAGGGGCATCTCGGTGGACAGATAGAAGCCGGCAAGCCCCGCCACGTTGTTGGCGCCCGCCTGGTACTGCAGGTAGCGGTCCGTGAACCGCTTGAACGTGTCCTGGTAGGACAGATCGGGGAGGAATCCGAGATCTGTCCCGCGTGCTGGTATCGGCATGCCCGCGTAGAACTTCATTCCTAGGGCCGTCGCTGCCCTGGCCACGGAGCCGGTGGCGCTCGCGCCGGGCGCGTTGCCGCCGCTGATGACGACGACATCGTAGCGGTTGTTCGGGTCGTCACATCCTGCACCGCTGGTGGGTAGTACCAGCACAGTGAAGAAC
>NZ_JBFRFD010000262.1:0-5158 GCF_052114645.1 Arthrobacter sp. 2YAF22_2 | reverse complement strand
CCGGTGCCGGGAGCGCCGCCCGGGCGACCCGGACCACGGCCGCCGCCGCCGGGACGGCCTGCACCTGCGGGTGCCGGACGTTCGGTGCGGTTGGGCATCATGCCGGGAGTCGGACGGTTTCCGCCGGCTCCGGGACGGGCGCCGGGAGCGCCTGCCGGGCGGGGTCCGCCCGGACGTGCACCGGCGGCGCCGGCCGGACGCGGAGCGCCCGGACGGGGACCACCAGCGCCTGCTGCGGGACGGGGGCCGCCGGGGCGGTCGCCCTCGGTGCGGCTTCCGCCCGGGCGCGGCATGCCCTGGGAAGGAGCGAACGGGTTGTTACCCGGACGGGAGGTGCGTTCGTTGTCGCCACCGCGGCCGCGGGGCATGCCCTGGGACGTGGCGAACGGGTTGTTACCGGGACGGGGGCCGCCCGGACGCGGCGCAGAGCCGCCCTGGCGTGCCGGGGCAGCCGGGGCCTCGGCCTTGGGTGCCGGACGCGCGCCGGGCTTGGCGCCACCAGCGGCCGGAGCCTGCGCTGCCGGAGCCTGGGCTGCGGGTGCCGACGGCGCCTGGGCAGCCGGAGCGGCAACGGGGGCCGCCGCGGGTGCCTCGGCCGGAGCCGACGGAGCCGGAGCTTCAGTCTTGGGTTCGGCTGCCTTCGGCGCGGCCGGGGCCGGCGCGGGGGCCGGTCGGGACGCTGCGGGGCTTGCCTTGGGGGCTGAGGCGGGCGCTTCGGACTTCGGAGCGGCTGCCGCGGGGTAGGCGTTGCGCAGTTTCCGCACAACGGGGGCCTCAATGGTGGAAGAGGCGGAGCGAACGAATTCGCCCARTTCCTGCAGTTTGGTTACTGCATCTTTGGAAGTAATACCGAGCTCTTTAGCAAGCTCATGTACGCGGACCTTGGCCACATTTCTCCTGTCTCGGTCCGCACCGAGCCAGGCACGAACCGTCTACTTCTTACTGCGGACCTCCGCCGCGAGTGCAGCTGAAAGGTCCATTGCAGAGCGCAACAAAGTTGTCATCGTTGCGCACTCATCGCTGGGAACTCATCGGGTTTCCATCAGTTTTCTGACCCGCTTTCAGGTTGGACGGTTGTTGCCGCGGCCACCGGGGTGTCTGCAGCTCGCGTGCCTGCCACGATCCGGCGTTCGACGTCGGGAGTCAGGGCGGCGCCGCTGAGGGCGCGTCCGAACGCTCGACGTTTGACCGCCAGTGCCAGGCACTTTTCGCTGGGGTGCAGCCATGCTCCCCGGCCAGCCATCCGACGTCGTTCATCCAGCACCACAGCGGATGAACCGCTGGCGCCGGCGACAAGCCGGAGTAGCTCCGACCGCAGACCCTTCTTCCGACATCCGATGCAGGTGCGCTGCGGCTGATTCCCGAGGTGTTGCACTTCTGCCACTACGAGTATCTTCCTGCCAGTTCGCATCTGCCGGCCCCATGGCTTCCGGTCAAACACCCGGACGCGCTGAAGCACGAGGATACCGGCCGTTAGGCGCGGTCCTGTCTATTCTAGCCCCTTTTTCGGTGCCGCCGGGGGCTGCCGTCCGAAACCGGGCGAAGCGGTCCCGTTCGGGGCGTGGAGCCGGGACGCCGCCGGGCGGCGTCCCAGGGACCACTTTCCGCGATTACTTGTCGCGGGTTTCCGCGGCGTCGGAGACGATGTCGATCCGCCARCCRGTCAGCTTGGCGGCAAGGCGCGCGTTCTGGCCCTCCTTGCCGATCGCMAGGGACAGCTGGTARTCCGGYACCACGACGCGGGCGGACCGGGTGGCCTCGTCCGTGATGGTGACCGAATTCACGCGCGACGGCGAGAGGGCGCTGGCGATGAACGCGGCGGGTTCGTCGCTGTAGTCGACGATGTCGATCTTTTCGTCGTTCAGCTCCGTCATGACGGCGCGGACGCGGGAGCCCATTTCACCGATGCAGGCGCCCTTGGCGTTGACGCCGGGGATGTTCGCCTTGACCGCTATCTTGGTGCGGTGTCCGGCCTCGCGGGCCAGCGCCACGATCTCGACCGAGCGGTCGGCGATTTCCGGAACTTCGAGTTCGAAGAGCTTCCGGACCAGCCCCGGGTGGGACCGGGACAGTGTGATGGAGGGGCCTTTGGTGCCGCGGTGCACGTCGATCACGAACGCGCGGAGCCGGTTGCCGTGGGTGTACTTCTCACCGGGAACCTGCTCGGGCGGCGGCAGCAACGCCTCCACCGTGCCGAGGTTCACCTGGATCATGTGCGGGTTGTTGCCCTGCTGGATGGTGCCGGCCACGAGTTCACCCTCGCGGCCCTTGAACTGGCCCAGCACATTGTCGTCCTCGGCATCGCGGAGGCGCTGCAGGATGATCTGCCGCGCGGTGCTCGCCGCGATCCGGCCGAAGCCGGCCGGGGTGTCCTCGAATTCGCCGATGGGCGCGCCGTCGTCGTCGATCTCGGTCGCCCAGATGGTCACGTGGCCGCTCTTGCGGTCCAACTCCGCGCGGGCCTTCTCGAAGGCGCCGGGTGTCTTGTGGTAGGCCACCAGCAGTGCCTGCTCGATGGTCGGAATCAGGAGATCCAGCGGGATTTCGCGCTCACGCTCCAGGAGTCTCAGTGCGCTCATGTCAATATCCATTAGGCCTCCTCGGAAGGTCCATTGTCGTTCTCCAGGCCGGCCTCTTCGAGGCGGCTGAACTCTATCTCGACTTTTCCACTGCGGATCTTGTCGAAAGGAAGTTTGATGGGTTCGCCCTGCTTGGGCTTCATCCCCTTCTTGACGGCCAACTCCGGAACCAGGGTCACGCCGCCGTCGTCCACGGACTGGATGCGGCCGGTGACGTTGTCGTCCTGGATCACCTTGACCGTGACCAGCCGTCCGCGGGCGCGGTGCCAGTGCCGTTGCTCGGTCAGCGGCCGCCCCACGCCGGGCGAAGACACCTCGAGGTCGTAGGGGCGGGAGTCGATGCTCGGGTCGTTGTCCAGGACATCGGAGAGTGTCTTGGAAATCTCGGCGATGACGTCAAGGCTGACGCCCCCGGTTTCTTCCTGCGGCAGGTCCACCACAACGTGGACCACCCGGTTGGCGCCCGCTACGTGGATGGAAACATCTTCCAGGTACAACCGGTTCGCCAGGACTGCAGGCTCCAGCAGGGCGTGCAGGCGTTCGGCCTCCGGATTATGGGCGGGTACGGCTTCAGCCTTCCCCGTCCCGGTCCGGTCTGTCGAAGTCGTGGCTTCTGCGTTGGTCATGATGCCGCCCGCCTCCCGCTAGATGATGTTGTGCCTACTAGCCTAGCGATATTCCCGGCGCCATGGTGCACTCCAGTTCCCGACCGGCATGACAACATGGTCTGTTGTGAAAGACGACAGCGGGGAAGAACGACGGCGGCTCCGGCTCCCCCGGCACCTCCCCCGCATCGCCCTCCTCGTTTGCCTCGCTCTGGTGATGGTCAGCCTGGGAATGGTGTTCAGGCCCGGGAATCCGCCGGAACCACAGGAACCGCCGGCGTCCGAACGGGCTCGCGCCGCCGCACTGGCCGACGCGCTGCAATTGCGGAACGCCGGCGAGGAACTGGGAGCCGCCCGGGGGGCCGCGGCTGCGAACCCGGCGCAGGACGCACCGGCGGAGGTCTCCCGGACCGCCCTGACTCAGACTGTGAGTTTGCTGACAACCCACGCGCGGGCGCTGCTGCGGCCCGGCCAGGCTCAGGCGGCAGCACAGTCCACACCCTCCCTGCCGTCCGCTCCGACGACCGTCGCCGGCTTGGCTGCGTCCCTCGCCGGCAGCGGCCGGCAGCGCCTCGCCGACGCCGCCACTGCCGACGGGGGGATGGCCAGGCTGTTGGCTGCGGTCGGAACCGCCCAGTTGCTGCAGTCCAGCGCCCTCGCCGCCGCAGCCGGCGCCCCGGACCCGGCGGCTGGAGCGCCCGACCCGAGACCTGCCGCCGCCCACCCGGCCCCCGGATCGTGCCCCGCCGCGACCGCTTCGCCGTCGTCCGCCCCGGTCAACAACGGCGGGAAGGCTGCCGGAAATGCCGGGCTGCCGGGAGCCTTGGCGGCACTGATCAGCACCGAGCAGGAGACCATGTACGGCTACCAGGTGGCGTTGACCCGCTTGGACGGCGCAGCGGCCAAGTCGGCAGCGGAGCAGCTTGCACGCCACGAGACACTCCTCGCCGGCGCGGAATCCCTGAGCCGGTCGCAGTGCGCAGCGATCCCGCCGCCGGAGCCCGGCTACGCCCTGGATCCGGCGTTCCTGGCCTCCCCCGGGCCCGGCTTGGCGGCGCTGGAGGGCGCGTCGCTGCCCGCGTACGGCGACCTCGTGGCCCTCAGCGACGGCGACACCCGGCAGTGGGCCATCGCGGGGTTGCTCGGCGCCGCCCGCCGCGCCGCTCTCTGGGGGGCAAGTGCCGCCGCGTTGCCGGGCCTGGACGTGGACCCCGCGTCGTTCCCCACGCTGCCCGCCGGTTGACGCCTGGCCAAGGTCCGGCTTACCTTGCTTAGCCTTCCAATACTGGCCAGCAGTGGCGGCTGATGATTTGCTGTAGCCATGGAGATTAGCGGCGCAGCAGCCTTTCACGACAACGAGCCCCACCACGAAGACATTGCACAGCGGCTGAACTGGCTCCGCGCCGGCGTCCTGGGCGCGAATGACGGCATCGTCTCGGTCGCCGCCATTGTGGTCGGTGTCGCCGGTGTGACCACCGATTCGGGCCCGATCCTCATCGCCGGCGCTGCCGGCGTAGTCGGCGGCGCCATCTCGATGGCCCTGGGCGAGTACGTGTCCGTGAGCAGCCAGAAGGACAGCCAGCACGACTTGATCGAGAAAGAACGCCGCGAACTGGCCGAACAGCCCGAGGAGGAACTTGCCGAGCTGGCCGCTATCTACCAGGGGAAGGGCCTCAGCCCCGAAACCGCCCAGCAGGTGGCCACCGAGCTGACGGCGCACGATGCACTCGCTGCCCACCTGTCCGCCGAACTGCATATCGACGAGACCGACATCGTCAGCCCGTGGCACGCGGCGTTCGCCTCCGCCGTCGCCTTCCTGATCGGGGCCATCCTGCCGATGCTCGCCATCTTGCTGCCGCCGCAAAACATCCGCGTCCCGCTGACTTTCGCGGCGGTACTCATCGCGTTGGCGGCTACCGGAGCCATCGGTGCCTGGATCGGCGGCGGCTCGCAGATGAAGGCGGCCATCCGGGT
>NZ_JBFRFD010000261.1:0-5161 GCF_052114645.1 Arthrobacter sp. 2YAF22_2 | reverse complement strand
GCCTTCGCCATTACTTTCAGCGACCGATTCCCGGCAGCCGAAAGCTACTAAAAGAAACCGCCGGATACACCGTTAATGAGATAGTCCCGCCCCCGGTTTTGTTGACTACTTGTCCTAGCGAGCGAGTGCTGTGGAAGGAAGTTGACAATGCTGACGCCGTTGGTGGTACGTACTCGCTTCGTGGACGACCGGGCTGTCTGTTTGTCATGCGGTTGCTGTTCTCTCTCCATGAGATGTCCAGAAAGGAAGGACCCGCTGTCATGATCTTCGTCGATATCCAACATGAGAGCCGCCCCGCAACGCGGTGCTTGCCGAAGCGGGCAAAAGAGGGTGTGCACAACGTGCACACCCTCTTTGGATCGGGTCGTACTGGTGCCGGACTGGGCCGGATTGCGGAGGTTTTCGGGGGAGTGGCCTTTGATGAGGAAAGAGATTGTGTGGACAATGTCCACGCAATCAGTTGCGGACTGGGTCGTACCGGTGCCGAACCGGTCAGGATTGCGGATGTTTCCGGTGGAGCGGCGGATATTCAGGACCGGGAGTCCGGTTCGAGTCCCACCTCGGGCACATGTTTTCCCAGTTCAGGAGCTTTTTTGGTGTTTCTTCGTGTGGACAGTGTCCACACTCTCGCCGCTGATCTGATGCTCCGGTGTGTGGGGTCCCCGGGCGGCCTATTCGGTTGTGTGGGGGAGCGGCCGTCTACGGCGGTATCGCCCTGTGGTGTCTTTGGTGGGCCTTCATCCTCGTTCGTCCTTTCCGTTGGGCTTTCTCGTTCACCACTTCATGGTGGCTAGACCCGCTTACAACATGATTTGCTGCCTATTCTTCAGAGCGACCGAGGGTTGTGGCCGGTGCGGAATTTCCGCTCGTGTACCTGTTCATGCAGGAAGGCCGGGGGAACTGCGTGACGGGCAACTGATCGGGATCAGATCCTTTGGTCGCTGAGCCTGGCCATATGGTGGCCGGGGCCAGCCTCGAGGGCGAGTTGGAGGAGCTGGTGGGCCTTGCTGCCATCGACTTCCCATCAGTTGACCCGCCGCAGCAGCCATCTCATCGTGGCCCTTGGATGCTGGGTATCCGGAGTCTCTGTCCTCGTTGTTTTTGGCGGTGGGAGTTGGCCTCCGGATCCAAAGCCCGCAACCCCCGACTACCACTGCCTCCCGGGCGTCAATGCATGCTGGGCGAGCAGCGTGGCGGCGACCTAGACCGGATCTTTACCGATCGCATGTGGGTTCCGGCGGTCGTTCGTGGATACGCGGACGTATGGAGTACCGCGGATTTTCTTACTCCTGGGAGGGCTCTGGATAGTCTTGCTGTTGGAGGCAGAAATCCCGGAAGGCGTGGGCCCGGTGGGTGAGGCGGCCCTGGCGGATGCTGGCCACCACGATGTAGTGCGGGGGCTCTTGATCGTTGATTGGTACCGCGGTGACACTGCTGAGTTTGTCGTAGCGGTATGGCCGCCAGAGCGGTTCCGCTAACAGCCGGTTCTTCTTGACGGCACTAAGCCCCATCCGTGTCTGAGGCCGTTCTTGCCTTGTTCATGGCTGGACCGTTTGTTGGGTGTCGGGGTGACCGTGACGGGTTGAGGCGTCGTCTGCTGTGAGTGGTGTGGGTTTGAAGCCTTTGATGATCAGATAGATGCCGAGGGAGAGTTCGAACACTGCGACGGGTAGTGCGGCTAGGACGGCAAACGGGGAAACCTGGGAGTAGGCGCCGAAGTAGACCGCGACGTCGGAGGCAAGGAGCAGCGGTGCGCCGATGAATGCGACCATCGGCAGGATCCGGGGCACCAGGGCGGAGCGGTACAGCACATAGCCCAGGAGCAGGTCGCAGGCCACGGGCATAAGGCTTTGCGAGAGAAGGAATGTCCAGTTGTAGGTTGCGACCAGGCTATGGCTCATCGTGACCAGCGAGGCAGAGTCCGTCCCTGCGGTGCCGGCAACGTCGTTCCGCAGGGTGAGGATTGTGAGCAGGCTGACGACGCTGACGAAGATGAGGCAGGTTTCCACGAGTCGGGCGGCCACGAATCCCAGGGCTGCGGTTTGGCTGACCCGCTTGGCCACGGGATAGAGCACTACGGCGGTGCCGATGCCGGCCAGGCCGACGATGACCTCGGACAGGGCGCCCCACTGCAGCCCTGCGGTGCTGCCGGCGCCCAGGACGAAAGCCCCTGCGTCGTCCTTCACCGCTTTGTAGAGCGCGAGGGTGGGGATGGAGACAAACGTGAGCACATACAGGATGCCGGCGGCCAGCGAGATTCGCCTCATCGGGTGCATTCCGCGCTGCTGGGCGGGTCCTCGGACCGGCGGGTTGATGCTGATGTTGGCCGTCATGACGTACTCCTTTGACAGTGGCTTGTTCCCCGGCTGCGATGAAGCGGGCTGCCCGGCGCCGGGGAGTGACGGGAGAAAAATGATTGGCGTCTTGCACCTGTCATTCAGGTTCGAGTGGTGGGGGAGCGGATCACTCCAGGACCGTCGGTGCCCGCCGCGTCGACAATGTTCGGACTGTTTAGGTCGTCGGCAGCGGATTCGGCCCGATCATGACGGGGCCCTCTGCGCTGGGTGTTGGTTCGCTGCCGCCCATGTCGAGCCGGAGCGGCGGGTATTGGTCGGTCATCAGCGCTGCGTAGGCGGTGACGCGGAACACCCAGCGGTTCATGCCCATGAGGAGGTCGAAAACGCCGCGGGGGTAGCGGCCGGCGAACAGCAGGACGAGACCGGCGATGCAGACAAGCAAGCCGATCAGGCCGCTGCCGTAGGCCCAGGCGTTGCCGTCACGCACCTCGTTATAGCCGGCGAAGGCGGCTCCGGTGAATACTCCGATGATCAGGTAGTGCGGGATCGCGAGCAGCCACCATTTCACCAGCACGAGCCCGCGTGAAAGCGACGGCGGGTACTCAACGGACAGTCGCCCCGGATAGCCCGGATCGTCGGCCAACGTGAACGGCGGATAGTCGTCGGTGCCCAGCGCACTGTAAGAGTAGAAGCTGACCCGCCACGTCCAGCGCAGCACGCCGACGTTGAAGTCAAAAATTGCCCGTGGATAGCGACCGGTGAACAGTATCGCGAAGAACGCCACCACCGACAGCACTAGGAAAATGATCCACAGGAAGAACAACGCAATAAGGTGGGGGATGATCAGCAACCATTTGACGAACCACAGCCATCGGCTCAGGTGCGGGGAACGCTCGCCGTCGAGGATGAGCGGGTATGAGGTGAGTTGCCCCATGAGAAGTCCTTCCCTTGAGCTGTAAACGGTTGCCCCGGCAGGGGCGCGGCGTCACAGCGGCGGGCGGGGTCTCTCACGTTCGGCCTGGTCCGCGACTCTGTCGACGGTAGGGGACTCTTACGCCGATACCGCAACGTTAAGCCGGCGCATTAGACAGGTCAATAGGGACATGTCCCCTATGACAGTTATTGTGGAGGCATGGCTGAATGGGGCTTTCTGACTAATCACCTGCATGCGCTCTACTGCGTCGCGCGCCACCCCGGCATCCGGATCCGGGAGGTCGCCGAAAGCGTGGGGGTCCAAGAGCGGGCGGCGCACCGTCTCGTTGCGGATTTGGTCGAGGGCGGTTACCTGACCCGCCGCCGGGTCGGGAGCCGCAATGTCTATGAGCTGCATCCAAACCAGCCGATCCGCCGTGAAGGTCTGGATGAGATCGCGGTTGGCGAAATTCTCGACGTCCTTCTCGGTGCGGAGGAGAAGCGTTCTACAATTCCAGCCGCCGATGTCCGCCCGGTCGACTCCCGTGAACAACGGAGGGCGCCGCCGCGGCGGCTCGCTCAGCTCGACGCAACACCTAAGGTTTTGTCACAGCCTCCGGTTCCTGGCACACCCTAGGGTTCGTAATCGGGGGCTGCATTTCCGTCGACCGACGAGGCCGGCGTCCGGCTCGCCGGGGCGGGCGAAGGGGCTGTGGCGGTTGTTTCCACGGAAACCACTACCGCCCCACGCTCCTTGGACGATCGAATTACGGGTGTACCTTAGCGTCAATCGCCCAAGCCGTTTCGGATCGGAATCGCGGGGCAGACACGTACGCGGCCGGGGTGACACCGGCACTGGATACTCTCCTCCTGACAACCACGACGGGGCGACGAGGAAGGCACAAACCTTGAATGATCAGGAAGAGGACAACGCTATGCCCCGTCGTCGGCCAGCTGGTGCCGCGCTCGTGGCGAGGCCCTGATTGTTTGCACCGTGCTGTGGCGGCGGCTGGTGGCGCCGCCGGGGTCCGTTGTTTTCGTGTGGCTCTGCTAGTCCGCGGCTAGCGTCTGAAAGGGCGCTGCCCGGTCATGCAGCGGGCCGACCATCGGATCATGAAAGTTTTGAAGGGAGGTGACGTTGTGATGGAGAGTCTCTAGGCTGAGCATGCCGTGCTGTGCGCCCGGGAGTCGGCAATGAGCGCGGGCAGGACCTGGTTGCGGCCGAGGTTGGACTTCTCCGGCAGGATCAAGTCCTTCTGGGCAAACAAGCGCCGCGCCCTGTCGACGCGGGGTGCGGATGCTTGGGGGTCTTTGGTGGGGAGAACTGGGGGCGTGGACAGTGTCCACACTTTGGGTCTCCGACTGGGCCGTACCGGTGCCGGACTGACCCGGATTGGCGTTGTCTTCGGGGGAGAGACGGAAATTTAAGGGTTGGAGTCCCGTTCGAATCCCACCTCGGGCACAGTGTTTTCCCTGTTCAGGGGCTTTTTGGAGTTATTTCGTGTGCACTTTGTGCACACTCTTCCCTCTGCTCTGATGTTCCGGTGTGTGGGGTCCCGGAAGCGACCGTATCTGGTTGTGTGGGGGAGCGGGAGACTACGACGGGCTTGGTGCTGCCCTGTGGGGTCTCTTCTGGGTGTTTATCCTCGTTCGTCTTTTCCCTTGGGTTTTCGCTTTCACCACTTCATGAAGGCTAGGGCCGCATACAACATGACTTGCTGACAATTCTTTTGATCGGCCCAGGGCTGCTGCCGGTCCGGGATTTCCGCTCTGATACCTGTTCATGCAGGAATGCGGTCGCAACGGCATGACATGCTGGCCGATCCGGAGATGACCATGATCCTGGCCAGTCGGCAGGCGGGTCGGCCCCGGGGGCGATTTGCGGGAACTGGTGGTCTATGGAGCTATTGCTTTCGCACGAGTATCCGCCACCGCAGCCATTATTCTTCTTC
>NZ_JBFRFD010000260.1:0-5166 GCF_052114645.1 Arthrobacter sp. 2YAF22_2 | reverse complement strand
CGGGTGCTCGGCGGCGTCCTGCAGCCGCATCAGGTCCACGACGTTCACGACCCGGATCTTCAGCCCCGGTGCGCCCTCCTTGAGCAGTTCGGCCGCCGCGACGGTCTCCACCGTGGGGACGTCGCCCGCGCACGCCAGCACGACGTCGGGCGCCTCGCCCGGGACCTCGGAGCCGGCGAAATCCCAGATGCCCAGTCCGCGCTGGCAGTGGTGCGCCGCGTCCAGCGGGCCGAGCCAGGTGGGCGAGGGCTGCTTGCCGCTGACCACGATGTTGACGTAGTCCCGCGAGCGGAGGCAATGCTCCATCACGGAGAGCAGGGTGTTCGCATCCGGCGGCAGGTAGACCCGGATGACCTCGGCCTTCTTGTTGACCACATGGTCGATGAAGCCCGGGTCCTGGTGCGAAAATCCGTTGTGGTCCTGCTGCCAGACGTGCGAGGAAAGCACGTAGTTCAGCGAGGCGACCGGCCGCCGCCACGGCAACTGCCGGTGGACCTTCAGCCACTTGGCGTGTTGGTTAAACATCGAATCGACAATGTGGATGAACGCCTCGTAGCAGCTGAAGACCCCGTGCCGGCCGGACAGCAGGTAACCCTCGAGCCAACCCTGGCACAGGTGTTCGCTGAGCACTTCCATCACCCGGCCGGCCCGTGCGAGGTGCTCGTCCACTTCGTCGATCCGGTACTGCCAGACCTTGTCCGTGACCTCATAGACGTTCTGCAGCCGGTTGGACGCCGTCTCGTCCGGACCGAACAGCCGGAAATTCTCCGGATTGAGCGCGATGACGTCCCGCAGCCACGAGCCGAGTGTGACCATGGCGCTGACCTTCTGCTGGCCCGGCACGGCCACCTCTACCGCGTGGTCCGCGCAGCGGGGCAGTTTCAGGTCGCGCAGCAGGATGCCGCCGTTGGCGTGCGGGGTGGCGCTCATCCGAAGCTCCCCGGCGGGGGCATTCGCGGCGACGTCCGCCCTGAGCCGGCCCTCGCCGTCGAACAGTTCCTCCGGGCGGTAAGACTCCATCCAGCGGCCCAGCTGCGCCAGGTGTTCGGGATTGGTGCGCACCTCGGCGAGCGGCACCTGGTGGGCGCGCCAGGTGCCTTCGACCTGCAGCCCGTCGACGGTTCGGGGACCGGTCCAGCCCTTGGGCGAGCGCAGCACGATCATCGGCCACACGGCGGCGGGAGCATCGTCGCCGTTTCCGCCGGCAGCTGGTGTGGCGACCCTGCGGGCCGTCTGGATGGCCCGGATCTCGTCGAGGCAGCTGTCCAGCGCGGCGGCGAAATCCCGGTGCGCCGCTGCAGTGTCCTGCGGGTCCGTAACGGTCACGAAGTGGGGATTGTGCCCGTAGCCGCGCAGCAGTTGCTCCAGTTGGGCCTCCGGCATGCGCGCCAGGATGGTCGGGTTGGCGATCTTGTAGCCGTTCAGGTGCAGGATCGGCAGGACGGCCCCGTCCGCCGCCGGGTCCAGAAAGTTGTGCGAATGCCAGCTGGTGGCGAGCGGCCCGGTCTCGGCCTCGCCGTCGCCGATCACGACGGCGGTGATCAGCTTCGGGTTGTCGAACACGGTTCCGTAGGCGTGGGCCAACGAGTAGCCAAGTTCGCCGCCTTCGTTGATGGAGCCCGGGGTCTCCGGGGCCGCGTGGCTGGGGATGCCGCCGGGGTAGGAGAACTGCCGGAACAGCTCGGCCAGGCCGTCGGCGTCGGGGCCGACGTTGCTGTAGATCTCCGAGTAGGTGCCCTCCAGCCAGGCGTTGGCCACCACTGCCGGGCCGCCGTGTCCGGGACCGGCGACGAATAGCAGCTCCTGGGCGTCCCGGCGGATCACGCGGTTCAGGTGCGAGTAGACGAAGTTCAGCCCGGGCGTGGTCCCCCAGTGGCCGAGCAGCCGTGCCTTGGTGTCCGCGGCGCTGAGCGGTTCGCGCAGCAGCGGGTTGGAGCGCAGATAGATCTGGCCTACGGAGAGGTAGTTGGCGGCCCGCCACCACCGGTCGACGAGTTCGAGCTCCGTGGCGGCATCTCCGGCCGGCCGCAGTTCGGTCGCCTCATCCAAGCCGTCAGTCACGTGCGTGCCCCGATTCCGTCCGTGCCGCCGGCGGCGACGTCTCTTCCCATCGCAACATTTCCCGGGGCCGAAGACAACCCCCCTTTGGACGGCGGGCGGCGGCGGCCGGACGGCGGGCGGCCGCCCGTGAGCGGCAGTGACAGCTCTGTTACGAAGCCGAATCCTGGTACTTGCCAGCCGGTTGCTGGGCGGTAGTGTGTCAGCAGTATGTTCACGCTGACCATCAACCAAACCGACAGCCGGCGCGATGGCGACCGAGTGCCGCAGCTCCTCAAGGACCTGCGGCACATTCCGGCGCGCCTCGATTTCGACCGCTCGGTGGAGGACGAGGTCCAGGGCATCGTGGACTGCCCGCGCCAGGCCGTCGAGGCGGCGCTGATCGCCCTCCGCTCGGGCGCCTGGTATGTCGGCGTCGGCGTCGGCCCGGTCAACGAACCGCTGCCCAACCAGATCAAGGACGCCTCCGGCCACGGGCTGGTCTACGCCCGGCGTGCCGTCGACCGGCTAAGGAACAGCAAGGAGCGCGTCCCGGTAGCGGTGGAGGGCCCACTCGCGGAGCTTGCCGCGGAAGCCGAGGCCGTGATGCGGCTGCTGGGCCACATTGTGCGTGAACGCAGCGCCGCCGAGTGGCGAGTGCTGGATCTGCTCACCCCGGGCGTGCGCGGGCAGCAGAAAGCAGTGGCGAAGGAGCTGGGCATCACCACGCAGGCGGTCAGCAAGGCCGTGGCCCGGGCGCAGTGGAACGAGGAGCACGCTGCCCGACCGGCCGCGGCCCGGTTGCTCGGCCTGATCCTCGAAGTCCGCTAGGCCGGCGGCGGACCCGCCCCCTACGCCAGGAGGCTGCGCAGCACGTGCGCAGCGCCGTCGTCGAACACGGAGTGGGTGACTTCGTCGGCTGCGGCGATCACTTCGGCCGGGGCCTGGCCCATCGCGACGCCACGTCGGGCCCAGGTGAGCATCTCGATGTCATTCCGGCCGTCGCCGATGGCCACCGTGCGGTGCGCCTCGATGTTGAGCCGTCCGCGCAGCAGCTCCAGGGCGCTGGCCTTGGAGACTCCCGCGGCGGCAATGTCCAGCCAGGCGGTCCAGCCCACGGAGTAGGTGACGCCGGAGAGGCCGATGTGCCGGATCGCGGAGTTGAACTCCTCCGGCGTGTTCTCCGAGCTGAACACCACGACGCGGACGGCGGTGGCCTCCAGCATGGTCTGGAAGTCGACGCCGATCGCTTCGACGCCGAAGCTGGCGTCCTGGAAGCGTTCGGTAGCGAGGAAGTTGCCGTCCGCGTCTTCGAGTGCGTACTTCGCGGAGGGCAGCCGCTTGCGCAGTGCCCTCAGTGCGGGTCCGGGGTCGAAGGTGGCCTTGTGCAGCACCTGGTAGCCGTCGGCGAGGCCGGCATCCAGGCGCAGGGTAACGCCGCCGTTGGAACAGACCGCGTAGCCGTTTTCGATGCCGATGTGCTCGATGATGGGCAGCGTCGCATTGAGCGAGCGGCCGGTTGCGATCATCACCTCGTGTCCGGCGGCCACCACGGCCTGGGCGGCTTCGCGGACAGGTACGGACATGTGCCCGTCGTGGTCGACCAGGGTTCCGTCGACGTCGAGGGCGATCATCATTTTGTCGTCTGCTTCTCGCTGGTCATCGTTGCCAGCGACTGAGGTTTCAGTCAATGTAGTCATCTAACAAGTAGAGCAGACACGGCCGACACTCGCTAGGACACGCACCACAGCGCGGCATGAAGCCTGGGTAAACAGCAGCCGACCTTAGAGGACGGGCAGTACCGTCATGCCGCCGAGGTACTTCTGCAGGGCCACCGGGACGTTGACCGAGCCGTCCGCGTTCTGGTGGTGCTCCAGGATGGCGACGATCCAGCGGGTCGTGGCGAGGGTGCCGTTGAGTGTGGCGACGGCGCGGGTGCCCTTGGGCGCGCCGTCCTCGGTCAGCACGCGTTCACGGATGTTGAGCCGGCGTGCCTGGAAAGTGGTGCAGTTGGAGGTGGAGGTCAGCTCCCGGTATGCGCCCTGGGTGGGCACCCAGGCTTCGCAGTCAAATTTGCGCGCGGCCGAGTTGCCCAGATCCCCCGCGGCGGTGTCGATCACGCGGTARGGMAGCTCGCACTTGGCCAGCATTTCCTCTTCCCACGCCAGCAACCGGGCGTGCTCGCCGGCAGCCTCTTCGACAGTGGTGTAGATGAACATCTCCACCTTGTTGAACTGGTGGACGCGGATGATGCCGCGGGTGTCTTTGCCGTGCGACCCGGCCTCGCGGCGGTAGCAGGAGCTCTGTCCCGCGTAGCGGACCGGTCCGCCGGTGAGGTCCAGGATCTCGTCTGCGTGGTACCCGGCGAGGGCAACTTCCGAGGTTCCGACCAGGTAGAGGTCGTCCTCCGCGAGGCGGTAGATCTCGGCGTCGTGCTTGACGTCGAACCCGGTGCCCTGCATGGTTTCGGGACGGACCAGCGTCGGGGTGATCATCGGGACGAAGCCGGCGTCGATGGCCTGTTCCATGGCCATCTGGAGCAGCGCCATTTCCAGCCGGGCGCCTACGCCGCGCAGGAAATAGAAGCGTGAACCGGAGACCTTGGCCCCGCGCTCCATGTCGATCGCGCCGAGCAGCTCGCCGATCTCAAGGTGGTCCCTGGGCTCAAAGTCGGGGAATTCGCGCGGCGTCCCGACAGTCTTGACCACCACGAAGTCGTCCTCGCCGCCCGCGGGGACGCCGTCCTCGATCAGGTTGGGGATCCCGCGCAAGAGCTCCTCGTGGGCGGACTGGGCGACGTCGGCCTCGGCCGAGGCCTCTTTGACCTGGCCCGCAAGCACTTTGACCTCGGCCAGCAGTGCCGCTTTTTCCTCGCCCTTGGCCTGCGCCACCTTCTTGCCGAAGACGTTCTGCTCGGCCCGTAGGTTTTCGAAACGGATCAGCGCCGCGCGCCGGGCCGAATCCGCAGCGATGATCGCGTCCACCACGGATTCATCGGCACCGCGGGCGCGCTGGCTGGCACGGAACTTGTCCGGATTGTCGCTGAGGTCTTTTACGTCGATCACCAGATAAGACTATCGAATCGCGGGGCCGCCTCCGGGCAGTCCTGCCGCGGCGCACGCCCGGGAT
>NZ_JBFRFD010000259.1:0-5188 GCF_052114645.1 Arthrobacter sp. 2YAF22_2 | reverse complement strand
CCCCGCCGACGCGGTTCAGTCCGCGACGGCGGTGCCGGCCAAACTCCTGGGCCTCGACGCCACGCTGGGGAGCTTAAGAGCTGGGATGCGTGCGGACATCGTTACCGTCGACCGCGATTTCAGCCCGGTTGCCGTGTTGCGCGCCGGTCAGGTGCTCGACCGGCCCTGAGCCCGGGTCAGACGCCGACGGTCCGCGAGCGCACCGCGACCGGCGTCGTTCCGGCAGCGGCCCGGGCGCCCGCGAGGCGCGCGGCCGCCGCTTCGTCGGCGACGACGGTCACGTGAGGGTGCAACTGGAGAATCGAGGCGGGGCAGTCCGGCGTGATGGGGCCGCTCAGCGCGGTGTGCAGGATGTCGGCTTTGTCCGCTCCACTGACCACCAGCAGCAGCTGGCGCGCTTCGAGGATTGTGCCCAGGCCCTGGGTGATGCAGCTGTCCGGGACGTCGTCGGGCGAAGCGAAGTAGCGGGCGTTGGCCTGGCGGGTGCGCTCCGTGAGGGCTTCCACCCGGGTGCGCGAGTCCAAGGCGGAGCCGGGCTCGTTGAACGCCACATGGCCGTTGTGGCCAATGCCGAGGATCTGCACGTCGATCCCGCCGGCCTGAGCGATCGCAGCATCGTAGGCCGCCGCCGCCCGGTCGGGGTCCTCAGCGGCGCCCGCGGGCACAACTACCTTCGCCGGGTCCAGGTGCAGCCGCTCTGTAACCTCCCGGCGGATCACCTCGGCGTAGCTCTGCGGGTGGCCTGCGGGCAGACCCACGTACTCGTCCAGTGCGAAGCCTCGAACACCGGACATGTCCAGCCGGTGGGCGGCCAACGCGGCGTACACGGGGAGCGGGGAGCCGCCGGTTGCCAGTCCCAGGACGGTCTCCGGCTTACTGCGGACGACTGCAGCCACGATGCCGGCAGCTATGGCGCCCGTCGAGGCGGCGTCGGGCACAACAAAAAAATCCATGGGAACACTTTCTGGGACGGTGGGGTTCCGGGCGGAGCGAGGCAAGGCGGAAAGATGCGCCGGGGTTACCGGGCAGCAACGTCCTTGAGCTTTTGGCGGATGCCGTCGAAGTGCCGCTGGAGGCGCTCGGCGGCCAAAGGCTTGTCCTTGTCCGCGACCGCTTCGTAGATCTCCCAATGGATGCGGACCTGGTCCCCGAGGTTGACCGGGCCGGCGCCAAGGGCTTGATGGATCTGCCGGTACACCTTCCAGAACACATCCATGAGGTTCATCAGCAACTCGTTGTTCAGGGGGGCGTAAAGCCGGCGATGGAATTCGGCATCGAGCTCGGCAAACGGCTCGCCCGCGGCGGCCGCCATTTCCATGCCTTCCATGACAGCGCGGAGGTCGCCGAGCTGTTCGTCCGTCACCAGATCGATGGCCCGGCCAATGAGTCCGGATTCCAAGGCCTGCCGCACGTCGACGAGTTCCATGGCTTCCTCGCCGTGGTGCCGCAGGGACAGCTTCCCGCGGAAGACCAGGCCCTCCGTCAGGGCGCTGAAGTTGTTCGGGGCGACGAAGGTTCCGAAGCCATGGCGGATTTCGATCACGCCGAGGGCCTGCAGCACTTTCAGGGATTCCCGGACGGTGTTCCGGCCCACCCCCAGAACTGCAGAAAGCTCACTTTCGGTCGGCAGGGAATCCCCCACGTCCAGCCCCTGCTCAAGGATCAGGTCCATAATCCTGGTCTGGAGGGCGTGGGACCTGATTTGCGCGCTATATCGGGCAGACGACACTCCCTGCGGTGCTATTGTCACGTCATCTCCTTCGCCCGCGCATCTTGGCGCGGCAACTAGTCTCCATACATCCTAGCGGAGATGGGACGTCCTTTGTCCTCTTTGGTGGCAAAACTTCTATCGGTCGTGATGAAGTTTGTCCAGATTTCAGCAAAGTGTCCCACAATTTTCCAGATGGGACGTAGGATCACCTATCGAACGCACGCGACAATCCGGAGACCGCCATGCCCCTCTTTGACCTTCCACTGGACCAGCTGCGCGCCTACAGCTCATCCGCCGTCGAGCCCGACGACTTCGATGCGTTCTGGGAAGGGACCGTTACCGAAGCCCGCGACTTTCCGCTGGCCGCCGTCTATACGCCGGTGGAGAACCAGCTGCGCGTGATTGACAGCTTCGATGTCTCCTTCGCCGGCTTCGGCGGGGCCCGGATCAAGGGCTGGCTGCACCTGCCGGCCAACCGGGATGCCGGGAGCCCGCTGCCCGTGGTGGTGCAGTACGTCGGCTATTCGGGCGGGCGCGGCCTGGTCCAGCAGGACACAAAGTGGGCGCAGGCCGGGTACGCGCACTTCATCATGGACACCAGAGGCCAGGGCTACGGCGGCAGCCTGGGCGAGACCGCGGACGCGCATCCTTCAGCCGGAGCGGTGTCCTTCGCCGGCGTGATGACCCGCGGTATTTCCAGCAGGGAGGACTACTACTACCGGCGCGTCTTCGTGGACGCCTTCCGGGCCATCGAGGCGGCGCAGAGCCACCCCGACGTCGACGCCGGGAAGGTACTTCTTGCCGGCGTCAGCCAAGGCGGAGGTTTGGCCGTCGCAGCCGCCGGCCTGGCGGGTGGGCGCCTGGACGGCATCCTTGGCACCATGGCGGACGTGCCGTTCCTGCAGGATTTTTCCCGCGCCATTGATCTGGCCCCGCGCGGCCCGTACACGGAAATTGCGGGTTTCCTCTCCCGACACCGGGACCGCTACGAGCCCGCCCTGGCCGTCCTAAACTACTTCGACGGCGTCCATTTGGGCCGCCGGGCAACGGCGCCCGCACTGTTCTCCGTGGCACTCATGGACGACGTTTGCCCGCCGTCAACGGTCTTTGCCGCCTACAACGCCTACGGGGCCGGCGCAGCCGGCGCGAGCGCGGCCGCCCCGAACCCGGGCCCCGTCAAGGCGCTTGAGGTCTACCGCTTCAACAACCACGAAGGCGGCCAGGAACACCACTGGGTCAAACAGCTTCACTACGTGGCTGGGCTGCTGGCCTGCTAGACGTTGCTACGTCCGTGGCCGGCATCGCAATAACGGCGACGACGGTTAGAACGGCACCGGCCAGCACCGCGAGGAACACAGCCGAGGAGGCCGACACGATCGTGTGCGGATCAGTTCCGCCGCCCGGGGTGCCGGCGTAGATCGCGTTGGCTACCGCACCGAAAACGGCGACGCCGATCGAGCTGCCGATCGAACGTGCGAAAAGATTAGTCCCCGTGACGACGCCGCGCTCGTTCCATTCGACGCTCGATTGGGCGGCAATGAGGCTTGGGGTCGCGACCAGCCCGAGACCGAGACCGACAATGAAACAAGCCGCCGCCACGAGCAAGATGTTGGGCGTGGAGGCGGTAAGGGCAAGCACCGCCGCGCCGATGACCGTGACCGTGATGCCGATCAGGGCGGTCCGCCGGAACCCGATCCGAAGATAGAAGCGGCCCGATTGCGACGCACTGATCGGCCAGCCGAGAGTCAACGCGGCCAAGGCAAGCCCGGCCAGGATCGGGGAGGTCGAAAGCGCGCCCTCCAGGAAGGTGGGGACGTATGAGGTCAGGCCGAGCATGACGGCACCGACGCCGAAGGAGACCATCGCCGTCGTCGCCAGCAGGCGCTTGGATACGACCCACGGCGGCAGGACCGGCTCCGCTGCCCGCCGCTCGACAAGGAGGAAGGCGGCCAAGAAGACTGCTCCGACTGCAAACACGGCGATACTGACGGCGGAGTTCCAGGCCCAGGCCTGGCCGCCCTCGAGGGCCCCGAGGATGATCAAGCTGAGCGAGACCGTCAGCAGTCCGGCCCCAAGGTAGTCGATCCGGTGCTTCGCCCGCTCGACATTCTCGTGGAACGTCCGGAGCAGCATCCAGCCGGCCAGGAGGCACAGCGGGATGTTCACGAAGAAGATCCCGCGCCAGATGCCCAGTGAGGAGAACACGCCGCCGAGGGTCGGGCCTACCACCGAAGAGATAGCCCAGACGCTCGCCAGATAGCCCTGCACCTTGGCCCGCTCCGTCAGGGTGTAGATGTCGCCGGCAATCGTGATGGCCACCGGCTGGACCGCTCCCGCGCCCAGGCCCTGCAGGACGCGGAACGCGATGAGGGCCGGCATGCTCCAGGCCACCCCGCAGAGGATCGAACCAAGCAGGAACAGGCCGATACCGAGGAGGATGATCGGCTTGCGGCCCACGACGTCGGAGAGCTTCGCATAGACGGGCACAGACACGGCCTGCGCCAACAGGTAGGCCGAGAAAAGCCAGGGGAAGGACGTGAAACCGCCAATGTCAGCCACGATCGAGGGCACCGCCGTCGCGACGATCGTCGAGTCGATCGCCACCAGGCCGGTTGAAAGCATCAAGGCAATGAGAATAGGTCCCCGCCGGGAACGGAAACCGACCCCCTCGGCAGGCGTTGTTGTCACGTGATCATGCTCCCGTCGTCACCACAGGCGCGTCGCGCCCGGACCCGGTTTTCGGCGTCCCAGTGCACAACTGCGAGAGATACCAGATTAGTCCCGGACGCGGACCTACTTGCGGCGACTCACATCCAACCCGCAGGTCAGGTTCTTCGTGGGGCCCCCTGTCGGATTCGAACCGACGACCCCCGCTTTACAAGAGCGGTGCTCTGGCCAACTGAGCTAAGGAGGCAATCCGCGCCGTCGTCGCTCGGCGCAAAATGAAGCCGGACGCTGGGCGCTAGATAAGGGTAGCCCACGGACGCCTGCGGGTAAAAAATGCGCAAAAAGCAGCCCGGCCCGGAGGAATCCGGGGCCGGGCTGCTTTCACAGGCGGGGTGCCTACTTCTTGGCGTCCACCGCGGCCTGGAGGAACTGGTCGAACGGGGTCTTGGCGCTGTCGCCCGTTCCCCACTGCTTGCCCTCGACGAAGACGGTGGGAGTTCCGGTGACCCCGATCGAGGCCGCCTCCTGCGTCGCGTTCTTCACGTACGGCCGGTAGGTCTTGTTATCCACGCACTGGTCGATGTTCTTGGCCCCGGTGTCCGTGGCCAGCTTCTTCAGGTCGTTGTCGGAGAGACCGGCGCTGCCCTCGGCGGGCTGTTTGGCGAACAGCGCGTCGACAAAGTCCGAGTACTTCTCCGGGGATTCGTTCACTACACAGGCCGCGGCGTTGGCCGCACGCGAGGAGTAGTTGGTGGTGGACCGGCTGTCCAGGAAGCCCAGCGGCCGGTATTCGACGGTGATCTTGCCGTC
>NZ_JBFRFD010000258.1:0-5191 GCF_052114645.1 Arthrobacter sp. 2YAF22_2 | reverse complement strand
CGTCAGCCACGACCTTGCCCTCGTGGCCTCGCTCGCGCACCGCATCACCGTGATGTACGCGGGACAGGTGGTGGAATCCGCACAAGCCTCCGCGCTGCTGCAGAACCCGAAGCATGAGTACACCCGCGGCCTGCTCGGTGCCGTCCTCTCCATCGAGGCCGACGCCGTCCGTCTGCACCAGATCCCCGGCACCGTTCCCTCGCCCACCGCCTTCGCCGCCGGGGACCGGTTCGCCTCGCGTTCGCTGCGGCCCGACGCCGACCCGGACCAGCGCCTCGTGCTGACCCCCGTCGGCGGCAACGCGGACCACTACTGGGCCAGCCACCTGAAGGAGGATGCCAAGTGAGCATGCCAACCGCCACCCCCGTGATCGAACTGAAGAACGTCAAGGTCCACCACCGGGCACGGACCGGCGGGCTGTTCCGGCCCAACATCGTCAAGGCAGTCAACGGCGTGGACTTCAGCATCAGCCGTGGCGAGACCGTCGGCATCGTGGGCGAATCAGGTTGCGGGAAATCCACCCTGGCCTCCGTGCTGGTGGGCCTGCAGGCGCCCACCTCCGGCGACGTGCTCTTCCGCGGCAAGCCCGCCATCAAACGGAACGCCGCCCTGCGCAAGGAATTCGGCCGCTCCGTCGCCGTGGTCTTCCAGGACCCGGCCACGGCCCTGAACCCGCGCATGACGATCCACGACATCCTCACCGACCCGCTCCAGATCCACGGGATCGGGACGGCGGCCTCCCGTTCCGCCAAGGTCAAGGAACTGTTGGCCCTGGTCGGACTGCCCCAGTCCGCGGCCGAGGTCACGCCCTCGCAGGTCTCCGGCGGACAGCGCCAACGGGTGGCCATCGCCCGGGCCCTGGCGCTGGACCCGGACATCATCGTCGCGGACGAGCCGACGTCGGCTCTGGACGTTTCCGTCCGCGCCCAGGTGCTGAACCTGCTCTCGGACCTGAAGACGCAACTCAACCTGGGGATGGTTTTCATCTCGCACGACATCCAGACCGTCCGTTACGTTTCGGACCGGATTTGCGTCATGTACTTCGGCGAAATCGTGGAAGAAGGAGCCGCCGCCGAGGTCTTCGACAACCCCCGCAACGACTACACCAAGAAGCTGCTCGGCGCCGCGCCCAGCCTGTTGCACCCCTGATTTTTCATTCTCACCTCTTACCCTTTCAACCACCCATCATTGGAGTTTCCTGTGTCCACATTCCAGGGCGTCATACCCCCCGTCGTCACCCCCCGCCACGCGGACGGCAGCATCGACACCGATTCGCTGAAGAACCTCACCCGGCACCTGCTCGACGGCGGCGTGTCCGGCCTCTTCGTCCTCGGATCCTCCGGGGAAGTCCCCTATCTGACCAACGCCGAACGCGAACTCGTCGTCAGCACCATCGCGGCGGCAAATGCCGGCGCCGTCCCGCTGATTGTGGGCGCCAACGAACAGACCACCAACCGGGTCATCGACGAGGCCAAGAAAGTCATCGACCTTGGCGCCGACGCTATCGTGGTGACCTCGATGTACTACGCCATCGGCAACGCTGACGAGACCGAAACCCACTTCCGCACCATCCACGACGCCGTCAGCACGCCGATCTTCGCCTACGACGTCCCCGTCCGCACCCACTTCAAGCTCCCCACCGACCTGCTGGTCCGCCTCGGCCGCGACGGCGTGATCGCCGGCGTCAAGGACTCCTCGGGCGACGACGTCGGCTTCCGTCAGCTCCTGCTGGCAGCCCGCGACATCCCGGACTTCGACATCTTCACCGGCCACGAGGTCGTCGTCGACGGCGCACTCCTCGGCGGCGCCCAGGGCGTCGTGCCGGGCCTGGGCAACGTGGACCCGCGCGGCTACCGCAACCTCGTCGACGCGGCAGCCGCAGGTGACTGGGCCAAGGCAGCCGCGGAACAAGACCGGCTGGCAGACGTGTTCGAGATCGTTTACACCCCCAACGGGCGCGTCTCCGGCGGCGCCGCAGGACTCGGCGCCTTCAAGACCGCCCTCCAGCTCATGGGCGTGATTGAATCCAACGCCATGAGCACGCCGATGCAGGCGTTGAACGAGGACGAGACGACGGCGATCAAGGTCATCCTGGAGCGCAACGGCCTCGTCTAGTCCTGGCCGGGGCGGCGGGCGCAGCTGAGCTCCGGGGCGGCCAGCAGTTGGACCTGCCGACGGCGAATGCGACGGATCGTGGTCTTGTGTAGGCGCGCATCGCCGACCAGAGTGATGCGAAGGTCGCCCAGCGACCGTAGCGTCACGGCGGGAGGTGTCTAAGCGCCGGCAAGACCGCGATCCGTCGCAGCCCCGACCACAACAGACCCAACCAGAATCAAACGGAACGGTAAAAGGACGGACAAGATGTACGCGATCGGTGTTGATCTTGGTGGTACCAAGACTGCTGCCGGGGTTGTTTCGGCGGCCGGGGACGTGCTACTGACGGAGACCATTCCGACTCTCAACCGGGCCGGCGGTGAGGCTGTCCTGGATGCGACGGCGGCCCTGGTTTCGGGACTCCGGGAGCGGGCCGCTGCGGAGGGCATCTCCATCGGGCGGGTAGGCATCGGATCTGCCGGAGTGATCGACGCCGGGCGCGGCGTTGTGGTCTCGGCCACCGAGTCGATCTACGGCTGGTCCGGCACCGCGCTGACCGAAGGCCTGGCCGAGCGGCTCGAGCTTGCCCCGGAAGATGTCCGTGCCGTCAACGACGTCCACGCCCATGCCCTGGGCGAGGCCTGGCGCGGGGCAGCCGCCGGCAGCGCAAGCTCGCTGCTGGTGGCCTTCGGTACGGGCGTTGGCGGCAGCCTGGTGCTTGACGGGAAACCCGTGCTCGGGCACCGCTACGTGGGCGGACACGTCGGGCACTTCGCCTCGCCCTACGCCTACCACGACGGGAAGCCGCTGCCCTGCGTATGCGGCGGGGCAGGACACGTGGAGGCGGTCGCTTCCGGTCCTGCCATCCACGCGTCCTATCAGCGGCTGGGCGGCGCCCCGGAGGCGGTAGACACGCACGCGGTCTTCGCCCTGGCGAGGGAAGGCAACGCCGAAGCGGCCCGGGCGATCCTTGCCGGCGCCCAGGCCGCGGGCCAGGCACTCGCGGGTCTGATCAACATCCTGGACCCCGCCGTCGTCGTCGTGTCCGGGGGCCTCGCCGCCGCCGGAGAAGCCTGGTGGGCACCAATGAAAACCGCGCTGCGACGTGAATTGCTGGACCCGCTGATAGGGGTGCCGGTACTCCCCGCCCGGCTTGGAAGCTCCGCGGCGATCGTCGGCGCCGCCAAACTTGTGCTGAACTGACTACTTCCCGAAGTAGCGGATTGGCACGCCCCAACAACCAGCTAGGAAACCCATGATCCTGACACCCGGGGACCTTGAGTCCCTCCGCTCCCGACTCATCGTTTCGTGCCAGGCCTATCCGGGCGAACCGATGCGGGACCCCCGCACCACGTCGCAAGTGGCGGCATCGGCGGTCATCGGCGGTGCCGCCGCTGTCCGCGTCCAGGGCCTCGCAGACGTGCAGCACACCCGCGGCGCGGTCGAGGTTCCGGTAATCGGGCTCTGGAAGGACGGGCACGACGGCGTCTTCATCACCCCCACACTCCGCCACGCCCTCGCGGTGGCCAACGCGGGCGCTCACATCGTCGCCGTCGACGGCACTCGCCGCGGACGGCCGGACGGCCTCAGCCTGGCCCAGACGGTGGCCGGCATCCATGGACAGTCCCACGCCCTGGTCATGGCCGACTGCGGGTCCCTGGCCGATGCCGAGGCGGCCGTGGAGGCCGGCGCCGACCTGATAGGCACCACCCTGGCCGGCTACACCGGGGAACGGCCCAAGACGCAGGGGCCCGATCTGGAGCTGCTGGAGCAGCTCGCGTCCGCCAGCCTCGGCCGGCCGCTCATCGCGGAGGGCCGCATCCACACCCCCGACCAGGCGAGGCAGGCGCTGGACGCCGGCGCGTTCGCCGTCGTCGTCGGCACCGCAATCACGCACCCGTCCACCGTCACGGGCTGGTTCGCGGCGGCGCTGCAATCCTGAACCGCGCCTGATACCAGTCCGGCAAGTCGCCACCCGTGAAAGGCACCACCATGCAGACCCCGGCCCGCCGCGGAACTTCCACCACTGCGGCGTACCTTTTGTCCGGCACGATGATCTCGGACGGCCAGTCGCACGCAGACTCCGTGGTTGCCGTCGGGCACGGACGGATCGCCTACGCCGGGCCGCGACGCGGCTACCGGGCGGCGGATTTCCCCGAGGCCGAGGAGATCCACCTGCCGCCGGGCAGCTCGATCCTGCCGGGCCTGATCGACCTGCACTGCCACGGCGCGGCCGGCGGAGACTTCCCCACCGGGGACAGCGAGGCGTGCCGGACCGCCGTCGACTTCCTGCATCGCGGCGGCACCACCACGCTGCTGGCGAGCCTGGTCACGGCCTCAAGGGACGACCTCCTGAAGTCCCTGGCGATCCTCCCGCCTCTCGCCGCCGAGGGGCTCATCGCGGGTATCCACGCCGAGGGCCCCTTCCTGTCCCACGCGCGTTGCGGCGCACAGAACCCGCGCTGGCTCCGGGCCCCGGATGCGGCGCTGCTTGGCGAACTGTTGCGGGCGGCGGGCGGTGCCTTGAAAACCATGACCTACGCGCCCGAACTGCCCGGGGCCCGTGAGCTGGTCACCACGCTCACCGCGCACGGCGTCATCCCCTCCCTGGGCCACACCGACGCGGACGCGCACACGGCCGCCGCGTCGCTGACGGAGGCCGCGGAGCTGATGGCCGCGGCGGGCGCCGCCGGCACGGCAGCCCGGCCCACGGTCACGCATCTGTTCAACGGCATGCCCCCGCTGCACCACCGGAAACCGGGCCCGGTCGCGGCGTGCCTGCGGCTGGCCCGGGCCGGCACGGTGGCCGTGGAACTTATCGGTGACGGCGTCCACCTCGATCCGGAGACGGTGCGGATGGTGTTCGAGCTGGTCGGAGCCGAGAACGTCGTGCTCGTGACTGATTCGATGGCTGCCACCGGGCTGCCCGACGGCGACTATGAGCTCGGGCCCTCCGCCGTGGTGGTGCACGACGGCGTCGCCACCTTGCAGAGCAACGGCGCCCTCGCGGGCGGTACTGCCACCCTGCTGGATGTTGTCCGCAAGACCATCGACGCCGGCGTAAGCCCCGCCGACGCGGTTCAGTCCGCGACGGCGG
>NZ_JBFRFD010000257.1:0-5211 GCF_052114645.1 Arthrobacter sp. 2YAF22_2 | reverse complement strand
CGGCAGCGTCCGCGCCCTGGGCCCAACTGGGTCGCATTAGTTGGCGTTTTGAGCCGGCGGTTTCATGCGGTCATCGCAACAGGTAGGTGCTGATCATCTCATTTGGGGTGCAGAAGTCGAATCGTTTGCGGGGTCTGTCGTTGATTTGGTGGGCGACGTAGTCGAGGTCTGTCTGGCTGTGGACGGTGAGGTCTGTGCTTTTCGGGAAGTATTGGCGCAGTAGGCCGTTCATATTCTCGTTGGAGCCGCGCTGCCAGGGCGAGTGGGGATCGCAGAAATAGATGTCGATGTCCGCCGCGATCCTCACGTCCTTGTGGCCGTGCATTTCGGTGCCCTGGTCCCAGGTCAGGGACTGACGGAGCTGGTCCGGGAGGGCGCCCATCTTGGCGATCAGGCCGTCCCGGACCGCTTCCACCCGGTTTGTCCCGGCCGGGACGTGGATGAGCATCAGGAATCCTGTGGTGCGTTCGACGATGGTGCCGATGGCGCTCTTGCCGTCCTTGCCCACGATGAGGTCGCCCTCCTTACGATTTTGTTGAGGGTGATTTCGGAGCTGTCGTAGTGTTTCGATCACCCTCGGGTGGCGGGTATGGCACAGATCTCCCTGCCGCTTGGACGGCTCACTGGGAATGGCCGCCCGCTGCCCGCCGATGACTCGACCGCTGATTGAGAATTACGACATTGATCGTTGGGTAAGGACGTGCCGGCGCAGTTATCGACAGGGCCAACGAAATTGGAGCTGAGCGAAGGGGACTGAATATGCCGGCATTCTGGGTAGGAATCGACTCGGGCAAAAGAGCTCATCATTGCGTTGTGATCGATCAGACAGGGACGGTGCTGCTCTCGAAACGGGTCGAGAATGACGAGAACGAACTGCTCGCACTCATAGCCATGGTTGCGGAGATCGCCGCCGGCGGTGAAGTCTGTTGGGCCACGGATCTGAACGCTGGCGGTGCGGCCCTGTTGATCGAGTTGTTGGCCGCGCACGCCCAGCAGATGCTCTATATCCCCGGACGGATCGTGCATCACGCCGCAGCGACCTACCGCGGAGATGGCAAGACCGACGCGAAAGACGCCAGGATCATCGCCGACCAGGCACGCATGCGTACCGACCTCCAACCAGTCCGCGGCGCTGACCAGATCAGCGTGGACCTGCGGCTCCTGACCGCCCGCCGTACGGATCTGATCTGCGACCGGGTCCGGGCGATCAACCGGCTCCGCGCCACCTTGCTGGAATACTTCCCCGCGCTCGAGCGCGCGTTCGACTACTCCAAAAAGGCGCCCCTGATCCTCCTCGGCGGCTACCAGACCCCCGAGGGCATCCGGCGGACAGGACTGACCCGGCTCACCGGCTGGCTGAGGAAACGCGGCTGCCGGAACAGTGCAAAGATGGCAGAGAAGGCACTGATGGCCGCGAACTCCCAGCACACCGTCCTGCCAACTCAGACCACAGGCTCTGCCCTTGTCGTCCGGCTGGCCGAGCAAATCAGCACCCTTGATGAAGAGATCGCCGCCACCGATGCCCAGATCACCGAGCTCTTCCGGCAGCACCACAGCGCGGACATTCTGCTCACCATGCCCGGCTTCGGCCCCGTACTCGCAGCAACTTTCCTCGCGAACATCGGCGGCAACCTGGACGCGTTCGACAGCGTGGACCGGCTCGCCAGCGTCGCCGGGCTGGCTCCCGTCCCGCGCGATTCCGGACGGATCAGCGGGAACCTTCACCGGCCACGTCGCTTCAACCGCAGGCTCCTGCGAACCTGTTACCTCGCCGCCCTCTCCAGCCTGAAGAACAGCTCGGCCTCAAGAACCTATTACGACCGGAAGCGCGGAGAAGGAAAGTCCCACAAGCAGGCCCTCATCGCCCTAGCCCGCCGCCGCATCAACGTCCTATGGGCCATGCTCCGCGACCACACCACCTACCAGGAACCAATACCAAGAGTCCGCGCTCAAGCTGCTTGACAGAAACATTGAGATTCCCAGTGCCCGGGCACCGCACGGTCCTCGACCTCCGCGGGGCGGTCGGCGATCATGACCTTGTCCTGGATCCGGCCGCGGCGTTCATCCGGTCGGCGCTGTGGCTTGCGGAGGGTCCGTCCCGTGCGCAGGTTCCTGGCCAGCTCGCGTTTGAGCCCGCCACGGGACTCCAGATACAGGGACTGGTAAATCGTTTCGTGTGACACCCACATCTCCGGATTCTTCGGGAAGTCTTTCCGGAGCCGGCCGGCGATCTGTTCCGGGGAGGACTGTTTCTCCAGCCGATCCTGGACTTCCTTGCGCAGCCGCTCGTTGCTGTTGAGCTTAGCGATTTTAGGCCGGGACGCACGGGCACAGGCCCGGGCGTGCGCGGTCGACGCCCGGTAGTAATAGGGCTTGTCGGCGTTGCGGCGCAGCTCCCGCGACACCGTGGACGCGGCGCGGCCCAGCTTGCGGGCCATCTCCCGAACCGGCATTCCCTCGCCGCGCCAAATCGCGATGTCCTCCCTCTCATCGAAGGACAGGCACCGCCCCTTCAGACCCCGGCCGCGCCGGGGCCTGATCCCGCCGGTGAAACGCAGCTCGTTCCGGACCGTGGTGATCGACCACCCCACCAACGCCCCGGAGTCCTCATATCTGTTCCCGTCAGCGACATGCTGCCAGAACTCCTGCACCACATCGGCCACGAGCCGATTTGAAAACTTCGTCATCGACATCAACACCCCTCAATCATCGAGTGTTGCGATGACCGCATGAACTCGGGCCCCGAAAACGCCAACAACTGCGAGTTACCTGGGGGACGGGGACGGTACCCGGGCGCCGGGAGTTAGCGGTGCCGGGCGCGGCGGAAGATCCAGTGCCGCAGCATGGTGAAGCGCACGGCAGTGGCCAAGAAACCGGAGAGCGTGGTGGTCCAGAGCTCGGCGGCAACCGTCGCGTCCGGATTGATCCAGTGCAGGATGCCCAGGCTGCCGCCGGTGATCAGCAGCGCGACGGCGATCACGATCAGGCCGTTGAGGTGGTCGCGTTTCATCCGGTGCCGCTCGGTGATCTTGAACGTCAGTCGCCGGTTCAGGGCGGTGTTCATCAGCGAGGTCAGGATCAGCGCCGCCGCGTTGGCCGGCTGGGGGCCGATCCATGGCCGGAGGAACGCGAAGAGCGCCAGCGAAGTCACGGTACAGATGACGCCGACGCCGGTGAACCGGAGGAGCTGCCGCGCCACCGGATAACGGAGGATGCCGCGGGGCCGGCGGCGCGTCGAAACAGCCGGGGCGGCCGGCGTCGCACGCGGAAGCAGGCGCGGCGGCGCGTCTTGTAGCGGTGGCTCCATCCGGCTAGTACAGCTCTCCGACCGGGATGTCCACGGCGAGTCGGTTCGACGGGCCGGCCAGGGGACAGGCCCACGCCTCGTTGTAGGCGCAGGAGGGGCTGTAGGCGAAGTTGAAGTCCAGCACGAACTCGGCGTCCGGCCCGGAACCGGCAACGCCGTGGAAGGCGCCCTTGATGGTGTCCAGCAGATAGCGGCCCGCACCGTAGCTGCCGCCGGGCTGCCCGGCGGTCGCGTCGCGGAACGGCACGAAGATGCCGCCGCCGTAACCGTTCAGCTTCCAGACCGCCAACTGCCCCATTTCCGGCAGGTCGAAGGTGCCTAGGCGGACAAAGCGGACGACGCCGTCGGTGCCGGTCTCGACGTTCATCTCCCGGCCAGCGCCCTCCTTGGTGATGGGGACGTGGAAACGGTAGATCGGGTCGTAGTCGGCGGTCTTGAGGCCGCCGAAATGTGTCTTCGCGTCTTCGGTCAGCGGCGAGGCGGGATGCGTGCCGAACATCCGGTCCCGCTCGTGCCGCCAGTAGGAGTGGGCTTCGGCCGGGCTGTCCGTGGCGATCTTCCGCACCGTGGCGTAGAGCGCAAAGGTCCGGAGCCGCCAGTCCGCGATGTCGACGGCCGACATCCCCGCCACGCCGTCCGGGCCCTCAGGGCCCGCTGCCTCCAAATGCTGTTCAGCCATTCCACCAGCCTAGCCTTGTTTGGCCTGCCGACCGGCGGGGCCGTCCCCGCGGACCACCGTCGCCGACCGTAGACTTTCGCGCATGCACACCACCGCCCCCGCCGGACCGGGCGGCCGCGCCGCCGCCTCGCTGGCCGAACTTGTCCGGTTCCGCACCGTATCTTCCCGGATTGCCGCCGAGGTGGACACCGCGGAATTTGAGCAGTTCCTGGTGGCGCTGTCCCGGCTCTACCCGGCCGTCCACGGCGCACTCGAAGTGGAACGCGTCAATGGGCTGGCCCTGCTGTTCCGGTGGCCCGGTGCAGCCGGCGGGCCCGGTACTGCCAGCACCCCGGGCGGGCCCGGGGCTGCCGCCGCCGGGGGCCGCCCGGTGGTGCTCATGGCGCACTACGACGTCGTGCCGGCCGGCGACGAGCAGGCCTGGACCCATCCCCCTTTCGCCGGCCACAGCGACGGGACGCACTTGTGGGGCCGCGGCACGCTGGACGACAAGGGCCAGCTGGTCGCGATCCTGGAGGCCGCAGAGGCGCTGCTTGGCGCGGGGTTCACCCCCGCGCGAGACATCTACTTCTCGTTCGGCAACAACGAGGAAACCGCCGGCGACAGCGCCGCGGCCGCCGCGGGGCTCCTTGCCGGGCGGGGAGTGCGGCCATGGTTCGTGCTGGACGAAGGCGGCGCCGTCGCCGGTGGGGCGTTCCCCGGTGTCAGCCGGCCGGCCGCCGTCGTGGGCGTGGCTGAAAAGGGAATCCTGGACGTGGAGCTGCTGACCCGGGACTCCGGCGGACACGCCTCGACGCCGCCCCGGATGGGGGCGACCGCGCGGCTGGCCCGGGCGATCACGCGGATCGAGCGCAGCCCCTTCCCGCAGCGCCTCCCGGACGTCACCGCGGAGATGCTCCGGCGCTTCGCCCCGTACGCCCCGGCCCCGCTGCGGATTGCCTTCGCGAACCTCGCCCTGCTCCGGGTCCCGATGACCTGGCTTTTCGGGCGGCTGGGGAACGAAACCAACGCGATGACCCGCACCACCGTGGCCGTCACCACCCTGGAGGGTAGCGCCGGCGCCAACGTGCTGGCCGCAACGGCCAAGGCGAACGCCAACATCCGGGTCGCCGTGGGGGCCACCGTGGCCGGCACCGTGGAGCGGCTGCGGAAGGTCATCGGCGACCCGAAGGTGGAACTGCGGGTGGTGGAGGGCAACGAGCCCACGCCGGTCTCACCCTTCGCC
>NZ_JBFRFD010000256.1:0-5226 GCF_052114645.1 Arthrobacter sp. 2YAF22_2 | reverse complement strand
CAACCGCCTCGTATGGCGCGTCACCGTACTCGAAATCGGCTGAAGTCCAGGCCGAACAACCAGAAAGGAGGGCGACGAGAAAGAGGCAGGGCCGGAACTTTCGTTCCGGCCCTGCCTCCGGCTGCCTCCGCGCGGAGGCTGCCCTAGCGGCGCTTCTTCTTCGCTGCGCGTCGCGGCGGCTCCTGCGCCGCTGCCTTCGCCGGGTTGCCGGAGCGCCCGGAAGACTTGGCCTCGACGCGGGTCCTGGCCGCACCGTCCTCGCCGGGAGCGGTGTACTGCAGCTGGGCCGGCTTCTCCGGGGCCTCCAGGCCGGCAGCGTGGATCTGCGGTTCCTGGTGTTCCGTGTGCTGTCCCTCGGCGTCGGCCACTACAACGTCCTGCGCTGGGGTCACCTCGACCTCCAGGTTGAACAGGAAACCGACGCTCTCCTCCCGGATCGCCTCCATCATGGCCTGGAACATGATGAACCCCTCGCGCTGGTACTCGACCAGGGGATCGCGCTGGGCCATCGCCCGCAGGCCGATGCCTTCCTTCAGGTAGTCCATCTCGTACAGGTGTTCCTGCCACTTGCGGCCGATCACGGAGAGGACCACACGGCGTTCCAGCTCGCGCATGCTTTCGGAGCCGATGACCTCCTCGCGGGCCTGGTAGACCAGTCGTGCGTCGGAGAGGATCTCTTCCTTCAGGAACTCGACCGTAATCCGCGACTTGCCGCCCGCCTCGTCGATCACGTCGCGCGGCGAGAAGCTCACCGGGTACAGGGTCTTCAGGTTGGTCCAGAGCAGGTTGAAGTCCCAGTCGTCGCCGGTCCCTTCGGCCGTCGCCTCGTCGATGAACGCGGTGATCGTGTCCTCAAGGAAGAACTGGACCTTCTCGTGCAGGTCATCACCTTCGAGAATGCGGCGACGGTCGCCGTAGATGGCCTCGCGCTGGCGGTTCAGGACGTCGTCGTACTTGAGGACGTTCTTGCGCTGTTCGGCGTTGCGGCCCTCCACCTGGCCCTGGGCCGAGGCGATGGCTCGCGAGACGAGCTTCGATTCGAGGGCAACGTCGTCCGGCACGGAACTGTTCATGAGCCGCTCGGCCGCGCCGGAGTTGAACAGGCGCATCAGGTCATCGGTGAGCGACAGGTAGAAGCGGGACTCGCCGGGGTCGCCCTGACGCCCGGACCGGCCGCGCAACTGGTTGTCGATCCGGCGGGACTCGTGCCGCTCGGTGCCGAGCACGTAGAGGCCGCCGAGGTTCAGGACTTCCTCATGCTCGTCCTTGACCGCCTGTTTCGCGGCCTCGAAGGCGGCCGGCCACGCGGCCTCGTATTCCTCGGAGTTCTCCTCCGGGTCCAGCCCGCGCTGGGCGAGTTCGGCGACGGCGGTGAACTCGGCGTTGCCGCCCAGCATGATGTCGGTACCGCGGCCGGCCATGTTGGTCGCGACCGTCACGGCGCCCTTGCGGCCGGCCTGCGCCACAATGGACGCTTCACGAGCGTGGTTCTTGGCGTTCAGCACCTCGTGGCGGACACCCTCCTTGGCCAGCAGCCGGGACAGGTATTCACTCTTTTCGACGCTGGTGGTGCCGACCAGGACGGGCTGGCCCTTTTCGTGCCGTTCGGCGATGTCCTTGACGACGGCATCGAACTTGACGGCCTCGTTCTTGTAGACGAGGTCCGCCTGGTCAATCCTGGTCATGTCCCGGTTGGTGGGGATCGCGACGACGCCGAGCTTGTAAGTGCTCATAAATTCGGCGGCTTCGGTTTCGGCGGTGCCGGTCATGCCCGCAAGCTTGTCGTACATGCGGAAGTAGTTCTGCAGCGTGACTGTGGCGAGGGTCTGGTTCTCAGCCTTGATCTCGACGCCTTCTTTGGCTTCGATCGCCTGGTGCATGCCCTCGTTGTAGCGCCGGCCGGCGAGGATACGGCCGGTGTGCTCGTCGACGATCAGCACTTCGCCGTCGAGGATGACGTAGTCCTTGTCCCGCTTGAACAGTTCCTTCGCCTTGATGGCGTTGTTGAGGAAGCCGATCAACGGGGTGTTCGCGGACTCGTAGAGATTGTGGATGCCGAGGTAGTCCTCGACCTTTTCAATGCCGGCCTCGAGGACGCCGACGGTGCGCTTCTTCTCATCGACTTCGTAGTCGGTGTCCGGCTGCAGCCGCAGCACGACCTTGGCGAATTCGCTGTACCAGCGGTTCGTGTCGCCCTGCGCCGGGCCGGAAATGATCAGTGGGGTGCGGGCCTCGTCGATGAGGATGGAGTCCACTTCGTCGACGATGGCGAAGTTGTGGCCGCGCTGGACCAATTCGGACTTGTCCCACGCCATGTTGTCGCGCAGGTAGTCGAAGCCGAATTCGTTGTTGGTGCCGTAGGTGATGTCCGAGGCGTACTGTTCGCGGCGGACAGCGGGGTCCTGGTTGGAGAGGATGCAGCCGCTGCTCAGACCGAGGAAGCGGTAGACGCGGCCCATCAGGTCCGACTGGTACTCGGCGAGGTAGTCGTTCACGGTGATGACGTGCACGCCGTTGCCGGCGAGGGCGTTGAGGTAGGCCGGCGCGGTGGCCACCAGGGTCTTGCCTTCACCGGTCTTCATTTCGGCGATGTTGCCCAGGTGCAGGGCTGCGCCGCCCATCAGCTGGACGTCGAAGTGGCGCATCCCGAGCGTGCGTGACGATGCCTCACGAACCGCGGCGAAGGCCTCCGGGAGCAGGTCGTCGAGCTTTTCGCCGTCGACGTGGCGGGCACGCAGCCGGTCGGTCTCTTCGCGCAGCTCGGCGTCGGTGAAGGTCTGGAAGGAGCTTTCCAGGGCATTAATGGAATCGGCGTAGTTCCGCAGTTGCCGCAGGGTCTTTTTGTCACCCGTGCGGAGAAGTTTTTCAATCAGTGATGCCACGTGAAATTGCTCCCAGTCTCAAGCTGCCGAATTCCGGCGTGTTTAGTCTACGGGAGAGACGCAGGGCGGGACGCGCCTGTTCCCTCAGAGCGGATGCAGCCCGGCCACGGCCTGCGCGAGCGCCGGCGCCAGGTCCCCTACGGGGGCGACGACGATCCGGTCCAGCTCCAACCACTCTGCCATGAGCTGCAGCTCCTCGGCGAGTTCGACGGCGGTGTCGTCCGGCGCGCCGGGCTCGGCGTGGCTGGCCCGGGCGAGCAGATTGCCCGTCGCGCGGTCCGCTTTCAGGTCCACACGGGCCACGATGCCGTCACGCAACAGGAAGGGCAGCACGTAATAGCCGTAGCGGCGTTTGGCCTCGGGCGTATAAATTTCGAGGCGGTAGTGGAAGCCGAACAGCTCCTCCAGCCTGCGGCGTTCGAAGACGAGGGAGTCGAAGGGGCTCAGCAGCGCGCGGCCGCGGGCGGCGCGCGGCAGACCGGCGTCGGCGTGCCGGTACAACGGCCGGTTCCAGCCGTCCACCGTCACCGGTTCCAGCCGTCCGGCGTCCACGAGCTGTTCCACCGCGACGGCGGCGGCGCGCAGCGGGGACCGGAAATAGTCCGCGAAACACCGCAGGGTGCCAATCCCGTGGGCCTGCGCCGCGGCGTCGATCAGCCGGACCATGGCGGCCATGGGGTCCGGTTCGCGGCCGCCGGCGGGCGGCACGTGCCCAGGGTCCGTCGGCCCGGCCGTCCCCGGCGCAAGGACCTTGGCGGTCAGTGTGTAGCGGCGTTCAAATGATTCGGTCCGCGACGCCGCCGAGACAAGACCCTGCTCGAAGAGGTGTTCCAGGACCCGTTTGACCGCGTTCCAGTTCCAGCCCCAGTTGTCCGTGCGCCGGTCCTCGACGTGGCCCAGCCGGGCCGTGAGCTCGGTGGCGGTCATCGGCCGTCCGGCGGCCAGCGCTGCCAGCACTCGCTGCGCCACCTCGGTGCGCAGCTCGGGATCCATGGCGTGGGCTCCGACCCACTTGCGGCTCTGCCACAGCACGAGGTCCGGGAAGTGCTCGGGCCTGATGAAACTGGCCTCATGCGCCCAGTACTCCATCATTCGGCGCGGATGCGTCGCCGCCATCCGGTGCAGGATGGAGCGGTCGTAGTTGCCGAGCCTGGAGAAGAACGGCAGGAAGTGGCTCCGGGCGAGCACGTTGACCGAATCGATCTGGACCAGATGCAGACGGGCAAAGGTCCGGCCCACCGCCCGTGCGCTCACGGGTGCGGCGGGCCGGACCTTGTCCAATCCCTGGGCTGCCAGTGCGATCCGCCGCGCCTGCTTGAGGCTCAGCGATGCGGGCACATCATTCCCTTCGTAGGGTGGCCGCCTGCTCAGGTGCGGGCGGGCTCATCTTCTGAACGATAGGCGATGACTTTCTCTTCCAGTGGAGCCTCGCCCGGTTCGCAGGTCTGGTCCAGGCTGATCACACCGTAAGTCCAGCCTTCGCGGCGGTAGACCACCGACGGGGCCTTCGTGTCCTTGTCCACGAACAGGTAAAAGTCGTGGCCCACGAGTTCCATGTTGTCGACGGCGTCATCAAGGGACAGGGACGACGCCGGGAAGACCTTCCGGCGGATCAGCACGGGCGAGTCGCCGGCCGGAATATCGTTGTCCACCTCGTACGCGGATTTCTCGGCCGGCTGGGACTCCGGCTGGCGGCTCGCTTCCTCGTAGAGCGGCTCGTTGGCGCTGGCGGGTTCCAGGGTGGCCGTCGCCTCGGTGACGGATTTCGGGGTGTGCCGGCCGTGGTGGACCTTCTTGCGGTCCTTGGCACGGCGCAGCCGTTCAAGAAGCTTGTTGTAGGCCAGATCAAATGCGGCGAATTTGTCTGCGGCGCTGGCTTCGGCGCGAATCACTGGGCCTCGCCCCAGGACGGTCAACTCAACAGTGAGCATCTCCGCAGTCTGCCGGGCCTTGGTCTCCTTGGAAACCTTTGCGTCCACTCTCTGGACCTTGTCCCCCAGGGACGCGATCTTTGAGATCTTTTCGTCGGCGTATTCGCGGAAGCGGTCCGAAACCGTCAAATTACGACCGCTGATCATGAACTCCATGGTGCCCTCCAAATGACTTCGGTGACACGACGGCGGCACGTCCGGGGGCTGATCTGACTGACAGTCGAGCCCCTTTCCGAGCCGCTATCGACAGGTACATCTGTTCTTGGTACCCATCTTCGACGTTAGTTCATAGCCCCCTGTTATTCATCCTTTTTTGGTTTATTTTTTTCCCGTTCACTTGGCTTCCGCGCCAGTCCGGGCATCGCCGCGGCAAAGTCGTACTGGGCGGGCGGGCGTGTCGCCGCGAGCACCAC
>NZ_JBFRFD010000255.1:0-5234 GCF_052114645.1 Arthrobacter sp. 2YAF22_2 | reverse complement strand
GTTGTCCAGCACGTAGCCGTCGCCGGCCGCCTCTGCGTGGACGGGCACGGCCGGACGCACGGGTCCGGCCGCGGCGAGGGCGGGGACGCCATCACGCGCGTGCGGAGCGGCGTTGAGCAGGAATTCCTGCTCGCCCTGACCCAGCACCGCGGCGGCGGCCTCGGCAATGATCTCCTCCAGCTGCCGGCCGACGGCGGCATAGTTCCGTTCGGCGTCCTGGTGCACCCAGGCGATCGCGCTGCCCGGCAGGATGTCATGGAACTGCTGAAGCAGCACCAGGCGCCAGAGTCGTTTGAGTTCGGCCGCCGGATAGCGTGCGCCGGCACGGACCGTAGCGGTGGCGCACCACAGTTCCGCTTCCCGCAGCAGATGCTCGCTGCGCCGGTTGCCGCGCTTGGTATTGGCCTGGCTGGTGTAGGTGCCGCGGTGGAGTTCAAGGTACATTTCCCCCACCCAGACGGGGAGGTCCGGATAGTCCGCCTCGGCGCTGGCGAAGAAGTCCGAGGCCGCGCCGAGCCGCACCTTGGGGGATCCTTCCAGGTCCGCGGTGCGGCGCGCCGCTGCCAGCATTTCACGGGTGGGGCCGCCGCCGCCGTCGCCATAACCGAACGGGAGCAGGGACATGCTGCCGCGGCCGTGGTCCCGGTAGTTGCGCTCGGCGTGCGCGAGGTCCCGGCCGCTGATTTCGGAACTGTAGCTGTCCACCGGCGGGAAATGCGTGAAGAGCCGGGTGCCGTCAATCCCCTCCCAGCTGAAGGTGTGGTGCGGCATCCGGTTGACCTGGTTCCAGGAGATCTTCTGGGTCAGGAACCAGCGGCTGCCGGCCGCCTTGACGATCTGCGGCAGCGCGGCGGAGTAGCCGAAGGTGTCCGGCAGCCACGCTTCCCGGCATTCGACGCCGAACTCCGCCAGGAAGAAGCTTTTGCCCTCCAGGAACTGCCGCGCCATCGCTTCGCCGCCGGGCATGTTGCTGTCCGATTCGACCCACATGCCGCCCACCGGGACGAACTGTCCGGTCCTGACCTTTTCCCGGATCCGGCCGTACAGCTCCGGGTAGTATTCCTTGATCCAGGCGAGCTGCTGCGCCGAGGAGCAGGAAAACACGAACCGGGGGTCCTCGTCCATGAGCGCAACGACGTTGGAGAACGTCCGTGCGCACTTCCGGATGGTTTCCCGGACGGGCCACAGCCAGGCGGAGTCGATGTGTGCATGGCCGGTGGCAACCAGCTGGTGGGCCGAGGCGTAGGCCGGCCGGGCCAGCACCTCGGCGAGCGCCGCCCGGCCCGCGGCGGCCGTGCCCGGGACGTCGTCCGGGTCCATCACATCCAGCATCCGTTCCAGCGACCGCAGGATCTCATGCCGGCGGGGCAGCTCCATCGGGAGTTCGTGCATGAGTCCGCGGAGCGTTCCGATGTCCTGTTGCAGTTCCCAGACGGACCGGTTCAGCTCGGCGATGACGATCGGGCCCAGACGGTACTGTGCCTTGGCGCCGGCCGTGGCCTTGTCCCCGTAGGGGGTGGCCGCGAACGTCCAGCCCTGCGAGAGGTCCGGATTGGCGGCCGCTTCTACGTAGAAGTCCACCGACATGCCGCCGCCCAGCAGCTTCAGGGGAATGTACTGGTTCCGCGGGGAGAGTGCCTTGATGACGGTTCCGTCGGCCCGCCAGGCCGTGCCCTCGCACTGGAAGCCGGGAAGATCGGCGCTGAAGCCCAGGTCCACCAGAATTTCGACGGCGGTATCCTCCGTGCTCCCCCAGGAACCGGGGACCTCGCCTTGGAGCCGCAGCCATTTGGTGCTCCAGGGCCGGCCCCACGGCGCGCCGGGCTCCTGCGGTCCGAATTCCTGCCGCAACGCCTCCTGTACGGGGACAGGCTCGCCCGGCGCATCCCAGCTGCTCAGTGCGAGCGGAGCCGTGCGCGGGTACACCGCGGGGAGGATGCGTTCGCGCAAAAAGCGGTCCAGCCGGACTTCCGTGAGACGGCGGTCGTCGTGCAATGTGATCCTCTTTGCGCTGGTGCGGATGAAGCGACGTCGGGTCCGAGCCGCTGGTCCAGTCGATGGATAAAAATCTACGTCGGCTGCCGCGGTTATGCCAAGGCGCTTATCCGATCGCTGCCGGAACGGACACGCGGCTGTGGCCGGCGTAGACGTTCAGGGAGGTTCCCCGGCTGAACCCTGCCAGCGTCATCCCGCTGGCCTCGGCGAGCTCCACGGCCAGGCTAGAGGGTGCGCTGACGGCGGCCAGCACCGGGATTCCGGCCAGCGACGCTTTCTGTACCAGCTCGAAGGACGCCCGGCCGGAGACCTGGAGGACGGTTCCGCTCAGGGGCAGCAGGCCTTCCCGCAGCGCCCAGCCCACCACCTTGTCCACCGCGTTGTGCCGGCCGACGTCTTCGCGCAGGCAGAGCAGTTCCGCGGTACCGTCGTCGGAAATCCGGAACAGCCCCGCGGCGTGGACGCCGCCGGTGACGTCGAAGACGGCCTGGGCTTCGCGCAGCAGGTCCGGCAACGAGGCAAGCGTCTCCACCGGCAGGCTCAGCGGGTCCGCGGCGGGGCTGWAGTGCGAGGACTTCCGCACAGCTTCGATCGAGTCGGTGCCGCAGATCCCGCAGGAGCTGGAAGTGTAGACGTTCCGCCCCGTGTCCGGCCGCACGACGTCGGCCCGCAGCTGCGCCTCCACCACGTTGAACGTCTGGACGCCGTCCTCGTCCTCACCGGCGCAGAACCGCAGCGAGAGGAGCTGCTCCGGGGTCCAGATAACACCCTCCGAGACGAGGAACCCGGCGACCAGATCGAAGTCGTGCCCCGGCGTCCGCATCGTGACGGAGAAGGACAGGCTGCCCAGCCGGATCTCGAGCGGTTCCTCGACGGCCAGCACATCTTCCCGGTGCCGGACCGGGAATTCCAGTGCCTGCGGCGAGCCGTCCAGGACAATCTTGTGCACTTTGCGGCGCTGTGTCAGGCGGCCCATCGGATACTCCTCATCAGCATTGCGTCCCGTCTCATCACGGTGTGTGGCCCGGCCGCGCGGCGGCGGCCGGAAGTTCCTGTTTCCATCATGGTCTTCGGCCGCCCCTCAGCCAAGAAGGCCGCTCCAGTCCACCGGGCCGTCCGCCGCCGGCTTCCGGGCGGACCGCTTGGTGGCGGGCTTCGCGGGCGGTTTTTCGGCGGCCGGATCCGGGAGGGGTGCGCCCCACGGGAGCGGGAACGCCGGCACCGGCTCCCCCAGCTGCACACCGTGCGGCGGGACCACCAGGACGCCGTCGGCCGCTGCCAGTCCGCGCATCATGCCCGGGGCGGTGTGCTGCGCGGGCGAGGCCATGCCGTAGAGCATGCGGAACGGCATCAGTCTGGTCCGGCCGGGGTCGGGATCGATCATGGTGCCGCACGGAACCTCGGTCACCGGGGGCGGCGTCGAGTGGCCGAGGGCGGCCAGCAGCGGGGTTCCGATCGTGGACAACGCCATCATGGCGGCGAGCGGGTTCCCGGGCAGCCCGATGACGAAGCGGCCGTCCGGCAACTCCGCCAGCACGGCGGGGTGGCCCGGGCGCATGGCGATCCCGTCGATCAGCAGCCGGCCGCCCAGTTCCACGACAGTGCGTCGGAGATGGTCCGTGCCGGAGCGGCCGGTCCCGCCGGTGGTGATGACGACGTCGGCCGGCACTGGACCGGCAGCCCCCAGCTCCGCGCCGGACTCCGGCCCAGTTACCGGGCCCTGTTCCGGGACGGGGGCGTCGGTGTCCTCAAGTGCCGCGAGCCATTCGGCGTCGCTGTCGCCGATTTTGACCTCCTCGGCGCAGATCCCGCCAAGCATTTCGACGACGGCGGACAGCTGCGGCCCGAAGGTGTCCCGCACCTCTCCCGGTCCGGGGACGCCGCTGCTGACGACTTCGGAGCCGGTGAGCACGAGGCGGACCACAGGCTTGCCCAGGACCGGCAGCGAATCGTGCCCGGCGAGGGCCGCCAGTGCCAGATGCGCCGGGTTGAGCACGACCCCTGCCTTGACTAGGACCTGCCCCGCCGTGGCCTCTTCCGCAGCCGGGCGGATGTGTTCGCCGTTGCGGGGTTCCCCGGGTCTTGCGCCGCCGCCCAGTTTCAGGACCGGCAACCCGTCCTCATCCGCGGCGATGATGCCACTCTCGCTGCGGAGCACGGCTTTAGCGCCCGCCGGGATAAGTCCGCCGGTGACGATCGGGCTGGCCTGGTGCGGGGCCAGCCGCTGACCGGGCTCGGCCAAGATCCACGGACCGCCGCCGTTGACGGCCCAACCGTCCATCGCTGAGGAAGCGTAGTGCGGCATGTCATGCAGGGCCGACACGTCCTCCGCCAGCGTCCTCCCCAGGGCGTAGCGGAGCTGCACGGGCGCGGGCGGGATGGGGGTGGCGCAATCAAAGGCCAGCTGCCAGGCCTCCTGCCAGCTGTGGGCGAGGTGCCGGTGCGGCGCCGGTGCGGGGTCCGCTCCGTCGGGCCTCGTTTCGGCGCCGGGTGCGGCGGCTGTTGCGGAGTCGGAGCCGGCCTCCGCCCCGGCGGCAGCCGGCTCGGAATCGCCCGGGTCCGCGCCGGAAGGGGGCCCGGGCGTCATGCCCCGGGAGCCTCGGCGGCGGCGTATTCCTTGGCCAGCTTCCGGGCAACGCCCATGGCCGCCTGCATCGACACGGTGTCTGTCGCCTGGCCGGAGCCCGCGGCCAGTCCGGCGGCGAAACCGGCAATGAATGTGGTCAGCGGCGCGGCAGGACGGACGATTGAGTGCGCGGCCACGCCAGCCAGGCCGAGCACGTCGTTGATGTCGACCTCAACGTCCTCCAGCTCAAGGGCCTGGAGCAGGGCGCGGCACCAGTCTTCGAGCGTTTCATCCTGGCTTTTCACCGTTTGCCTCCAATGTTGAATTCGGCACAGTCGCCTTGGATCGGACCGGGACCGGACACCCCCAAGGCGGAGGCATCGTCCCAAGTGTCCACGTCGTCAGTGGAACCGGGCGGAACCGGGACGGTGCACAGCTCAAGACTAGCAAGGAGGGCGAAGACCGAGCCTCCCTCCAGGGCGTACCGCCGGGCCGCGTCGGCAACGGCGCGCTGCAGCGCAGCCGTGCCATAAAGACCCACGAGGGGCTGCCTGCGTCCGTCCGCCGAGAGTGCGACGGCGCCGTCGCGGCCGCCGTCCGCGCCGACGGCCAAGGCGCCCAACAGGGCATTCACGGCGCCGGCAACCCGCGGCATATCGCAGGCAAGCAGCAG
>NZ_JBFRFD010000254.1:0-5259 GCF_052114645.1 Arthrobacter sp. 2YAF22_2 | reverse complement strand
ACCAGGACCTCAGCGACACAGTCCGTGAATTCGCCGACCAGGTGGTCGCCCCCGTCTCCGCCAAGCACGACGAAGAGCACAGCTTCCCCTACGAAGTCGTCTCCCAGATGGCCGAGATGGGCCTGTTCGGCCTGCCGTTCCCGGAGGAGTTCGGCGGCATGGGCGGGGACTACTTCGCCCTTGCCTTGGCCCTGGAACAGCTCGGCCGGGTAGACCAGTCGGTTGCGATCACCCTCGAGGCCGGCGTCTCCCTCGGCGCCATGCCGATCCACCGCTTCGGCAACGAGGCGCAGAAACAGGAATGGCTGCCGCTGCTGGCCTCCGGCAAGGCGCTCGCAGGATTCGGCCTGACCGAGCCGGAAGCCGGCTCAGACGCGGGCGGGACCAAGACCACCGCCCGGCTCGAGGGTGGCGAGTGGGTYATCAACGGCAACAARGAGTTCATCACCAACTCCGGYACSGACATCACCCGCCTCGTCACGGTCACCGCAGTCACCGGCCAGGAAGAACGGCCCGACGGCAGCATCAAGAAGGAAATCACCACCATCCTGGTGCCCACCAATACCCCCGGATTCACGGCCGAGAAGGCCTATAACAAGGTCGGCTGGAACGCCTCTGACACCCACCCGCTGACGCTCAACGACGTCCACGTCCCGGAAGCGAATCTGCTCGGAACCCGGGGCCGCGGCTACGCGAACTTCCTGTCCATCCTGGACGAGGGCAGGATCGCGATTGCTGCGCTGGCAGTCGGCGCCGCCCAAGGCTGTGTGGATCACGCGGTGAAATACGCCAAGGAACGCAGCGCCTTCGGGCAGAACATCGGCAAGTACCAGGCCGTCGCCTTCAAAATTGCCCGGATGGAAGCCCGCGCCCACACCGCACGGCTGGCCTACTACGATGCGGCTGCCCGGATGCTCGCCGGCAAGCCGTTCAAGACGCAGGCCGCCATCGCTAAGATGGTCGCAGGCGAGGCAGCCATGGACAACGCGCGGGACGCCACCCAGGTGTTCGGCGGCTATGGCTTCATCAACGAATTCACCGTGGCACGCCACTACCGCGACTCCAAGATCCTCGAAGTCGGTGAGGGCACCACGGAGGTCCAGCTGATGCTGATCGCCCGCGAACTGGGACTCTAGCCGGCCGGCCGCAACCGTCGAGGGAAGGATCAACGATGATCAACAAAGTTGTTGCCAGCGCCGCCGAGGCCGTCGCGGACATATCCGACGGAGCCTCCCTCGCCGTCGGCGGGTTCGGGCTGTGCGGCATCCCGGTGGCCCTGATCGACGCTCTTCACGACGGCGGCGCGACCAACCTGGAAACCGTGAGCAACAACTGCGGAGTGGACGACTGGGGGCTCGGGATCCTGCTCAAGGACGGCCGGATCCGCCGGACCATCAGCTCCTATGTGGGGGAGAACAAGGAATTCGCCCGGCAATACCTTGCTGGCGAACTCGAGGTGGTCCTCACCCCGCAAGGCACCCTGGCCGAGAAGCTCCGCGCCGGCGGCGCCGGCATCCCGGCCTTCTACACGCCCGCCGGCGTCGGGACCCAGGTCTCCGACGGCGGCCTGCCGCAAAAGTACGACGCCGACGGGACCGTCGCCGTCGCCTCCGCGGCCAAGGAGGTCCGCAGTTTCCACGGCGCTGACTACGTGCTGGAGGAGGCCCTGACCCCGGACTTCGGCCTGGTCCACGCCTGGAAGGGTGACCGGCACGGCAACCTGGTTTTCCACGCCACCGCGATGAACTTCAACCCGCTCTGCGCCATGGCCGGCCGGATCACCATCGCCGAGGTCGAGGAACTCGTTGAGCCGGGGGAGCTGGACCCGGAGCACGTCCACGTCCCCGGGATTTTCGTCCAGCGCGTGGTCCTCGCGCCGCAAGCGGAGAAGCGCATCGAAAAGCGCACCGTGTCAAGCACCACCGAGCAGTCAGGAGCCTAACCGTGGAGACTAACGACGCGCCGGGCGCCCCGCCCCGTCCCGAAGCGGTCCGGCACGAATACCGACGCTCCGCCGTCGAACACGCCGGCGGCAACGGCGGCGACGGCGCCAAGGGATGGACGCGCAACGAGCTGGCTGCCCGGGTAGCGCAGGAGCTGCAGAACGGCCAGTACGTCAACCTCGGCATCGGGATGCCCACGCTGATCCCCAACTACATTCCGGCCGGCGTCGAGGTGGTGCTGCATTCGGAAAACGGCATCCTGGGTGTCGGGCCCTACCCGGCCGAGGACCAGGTGGACCCGGACCTGATCAACGCGGGCAAGGAAACCGTCACGGTGAACAAGGGCGCCGCGTTCTTCGACTCCGCTGCCTCGTTCGGCATGATCCGCGGCGGCCACGTCGATGTGGCGGTGCTTGGCGCGATGGAGGTGGCCCAGAACGGCGACCTGGCCAACTGGATGGTCCCCGGCAAGATGGTCAAGGGCATGGGCGGCGCCATGGACCTGGTCATCGGCGCCAAAAAAGTCATCGTGATGATGGAACACGTGGACCGCAACGGCAAGCCGAAGATCGTGGAGCGGTGCAGCCTGCCGCTGACCGGCAAGGGCTGCGTGAACAGGATCATCACCGACCTTGCCGTGATCGACGTCGTGACCGACGGAGGCAAGTCCCGGCTGGTGTTGCGGGAGCTGGCCCCCAATGTCACCGCGGAGGACGTCGCCGCGGCCACCGGTGCCGAGCTTTTCGAGGAAGATCAGGAACTGACCGTATGACAACGAATGCAATGTCCGGGCGCGAAACCGGCCGCCGGGTTATTGAACAGCGCGGCCTCTACTTCGAAGAACTCGACGAAGGCGCCCTCTATGCGCACCGACCCGGCCGGACCGTGACCGAGACGGACAACGTGCTGTTCACCACCATGACGATGAACACCCAGGCGCTGCACCTGGACGCCGCGTGGAGCGCGGGGCAGCCGTTCGGGCAGCGGCTGATGAACTCGATGTTCACCCTCGCCACGCTGGTGGGCCAGTCCGTCCCGCAGCTGACCCAGGGCACCATCATCGCGCAGCTGGGACTGACCGACGTGTCCTTTCCGCACCCGCTGTACCACGGGGACACCCTCTATACCGAGACGGTGGTGACCGGAAAGCGGCTGTCCTCCTCCCGGCCTGGCCAGGGCATCGTGACCATGCAGCACACCGGGCGGAACCAGGACGGCGACGTGGTGGCACTGGCGACCCGCAGCTGCCTGATGTGGACACGGGAGGCCCATGCAGCAGCGCAGCAGGAAAACGTGCAGAAAGAACCGGCCCAAAAGGGGACAATCGAAGCATGAGCTTCCTGATGGGCCCCGCCCTGCTGTTTTGCCCCGCCGACCGCCCGGAGCGCTACCAGAAGGCGGCCGAGCGCGCCGATGCCGTGATCCTGGACCTGGAGGACGCCGTCGCCCCGGCCGATAAGCAGCGGGCCCGCGGAGCCATCCTAGCCCAGCTCGGCGCCGACGGGGATGGCCCCGAGCTGGACCCGAGCCGCACGATCGTGCGGATCAATCCGGCCAGCACGGAAGAATTTGAAAAAGACCTGCACTGCCTCAAGCACACCCCGTACCGGCACGTGATGCTCGCCAAGGCCGAGAGCGCCGCCCAGCTCAAGGAGCTGGAGGGCTATGGCGTGATCGCCCTGTGCGAGACGGCCGCCGGCATTGTGAACGCAGCGGCGATCGCCGCGGAACCCAACGTGGTGGCGTTGATGTGGGGTGCCGAGGATCTGCTCGCCTCGCTCGGGGGCACCTCCAGCCGGGACGACGACGGCGGCTACCGCGCCGTCGCGCTGCACGCCCGGTCCGCGGTGCTGCTGGCCGCCCGGGCGTTCGGCAAGGAAGCGATCGACTCCGTCTACGTCAACATCCCCGACCTTGACGGCCTGGCCGCCGAGGCCCGGGACGCCGCCGCGTCCGGCTTCGGCTCCAAGGCCTGCATCCACCCGAACCAGGTCGCCGCGGTCCGCGAGGCCTACGCCCCGTCCGAGTCCGACGTCGCCGCAGCCAAGGAACTGCTCGACGCCGCCGCTGCGGCCGGCACCGGTGTCTTCCAATACCAGGGCAAGATGATCGACGGGCCCATCCTCAGGCACGCCGAGTCCACCCTCCGCCGCGCGGGCCGCCGCTGACCCCGCGTCGGTTCGCCCGAGATGGCCGGGTTGGCGGAGCCCTTAGCGGCCGTCTGCGGCAAACGGATGCCGGCTGCTCCCGCTCCGCCGCGCCGGTCGCTCGCCTGGCTGACCTCCTGCGCGGCTAGGGCTTCATCCTGATCTTCGAAACGGCAGCCGGCCCGTTGCCCGTTGCGCACCGCGACGCTGGTGTGCGATCATTCCCGTGATCGTGAAATTGATCCAACAGCAGGAGGTGAGACCCATGAACGCAGTATCCGCAATGGGCGCTCCGCTGAAGCCCGCGATCGCGCGACTGAAGTAGTCGCATCCGGGAGCGCCCGCCACGCAATTCGCGAAAGGCGACTCCCATGAACACGACAATTTCTTCAACTCCGCACCTCACCTCGATCCCGACCTCGACGACGGCCGCGGCCCGGCCGAGGTCCGAGCAGGTCCAGCCGCAAGTCGACGCCACAAAGCGGATGCACGCACCGGGCGAGCGGGCGCTGGTCCTCGGTGGCGGCGGATCGACCGGCAACGCCTGGCTGATCGGCGTCGTTGCCGGCCTGTACGATGCCGGGCTGGACGTAGCCGAGGCCGACCTGACCATTGGTACGTCGGCCGGTTCGACCGCGGCGGCTCAGCTGGCTGGCGCGACCCCGACGGAGCTGTTTGCCGCTGTCGTTGCCGCTGCTCCCCAGCAACGGGCCGCTCCACTTGGATCCAGCCGAGGACCCGTCCCGCACGGGCCGGTGACGGACCACCTGGCGAGAACACGCAATATAATCGGTTCCGCCGAGGACGCGGCTGACATGCGCCGCAGGATGGGCGCGGCGGCACTCGAGATGGATGCGGCGTCGGACGGCTCCTGGCAAGCTCAGTGGCGCGCCACCGTCGCCTCGCGGCTGCCCAGTCAGCGTTGGCCGCAACGATCGTTGCTCATCACCGCGGTCGATGCCCGCAGCGGTGAACCAGTGGTGTTCGACCGCCACAGCGGAGTCGAGTTGGCGGACGCCGTCGCGGCCAGCTGTGCCAGTGGCCGCCCCTACCGGATCGACGGGAAGCCTTACATCGACGGCGGTTACCGACGCAACGAAAATGCCGACCTGGCAGCCGGAACCAGACGTGTGCTGGTGCTGTCACCCTTTGGCGGCAGGACATTGCAT
>NZ_JBFRFD010000253.1:0-5263 GCF_052114645.1 Arthrobacter sp. 2YAF22_2 | reverse complement strand
GCTCTAACCCAAGCCATGAGCTACGGAATTCCGGCGGCAGAGCCGTCCGCGCAGATCCCGGTTTGCCCCAGGCACCCGGACCGGCCCGCCTACGTGCGGTGCCAGCGCTGCGGGCGCCCTGCGTGCCCCGACTGCCAGCGGGCGGCAGCCGTCGGATTCCAGTGCGTTGACTGCGTCAACGAAGCCCAACGCTCGACGCCGCAGGTTCGGTCCACTTACGGCGGCGCAGTTGCCGCGGGCAGGCCCTTGGCCACCTTGGGGATCATCGCGGCGTGCGTCCTGCTCTACGTCCTCCAGTGGGTAGTTCCCAATGACTGGGTCTACCAGAATTTCGCTTTCGCCACTGTCTATGCCACCCCCGAATACGGAGCCTTCGAACCCTGGCGCATGCTGACGTCGGCGTTCCTCCATTCGCAGGGTTTTGTCCTCCACATCCTGCTGAACATGTACATGCTGTGGATCTTTGGCCAAGCGCTCGAACCCCTCCTCGGACGGGTCCGCTTCCTGGTTGTGTACCTGCTGTCGGCCGTGGGCGGATCCGTCGGCTATTTCCTGCTCACGCCCGGCTATATTCCCGGCCAGCCGCTCAGCGGTGTGGTGGGGGCCTCCGGTGCCATCTTCGGCCTCTTCGGCGCCATGCTGGTTGTGCAGCGCCACCGCGGCGGGGACACCAAACAGCTGTGGGTGCTGATCGCCATCAACGGCGTCATCGGCTTCGTGGTTCCGCAGATCGCCTGGCAGGCCCACCTGGGCGGCCTCATCACCGGCGCGCTGTGCGCGGCCGCAATCGCCTATGCTCCGCGCGGCCGGCGCCAGGGACTGCTGCAGGCCGCCGGGCTGGCCGTAGTGATGTGCGCGCTGGTTGCGGCAACCGCCTTGCGCATCGCAGCCACGGCCCTGCCGGCCTAGTCCCCGCCGCAGCCTCACTGCCGGCCCGCGGCCCTGCCCGGGTCCTCCGGTCCCCGGCCCGGATTCTGCCGGCCATCAACCCCTGCGCGGTCCTCCGGGCATGCCGCTTCCACGCCTCCGCCGCGTTCCCGCCGGTTCCGGCGCCTCCGGGCGTCCCGTTTCCACGCGAACCATCCCCACCCAGACTTATCCACAAGGGTTATCCACAGTGTTGGTAACTTACACGCCTGTAGTTCATCCCTCAAGACCGGATCTGACGGCCCCAGTGGGCGATTCGTTGAAATCTGCCCGGAGCCTCTCCACATCTGTGGATAAGTCTCAGTGGATGGTCTGTGGTTAAGTGGACAAGTGCCGCTCCCGATGCGACGCCTGCTGCAACGCGGAACGATCGGTTTCCCGACCCCTTACCGCCTTGTTATCTGATTTCAAGCGGATATTCACAAGGTTGTGCACAGTGTTAATAACTTGACCTTCCAAGTGTCACAGCACGCAGCCCCGGCACTCCGGGCGGTAAGGACTCGACAACCACCGACCCGCAGGACTTATCCCCAGCTGTGGATAAGTTGTGGGTACCGACCTGTTATTAACTGGAAAACCCGCGACCACCCTCGGCAGCTCGTACGCCGTCGAGAGGTCGAGCGAGAGATTCCCCCCCACGCGGCCAGGAATTCTTCGACGTCGCCATCCGCTGACGCCGAGGAGGGTTATCCACAGCTATTCCACAATGTTAATAAGTTACAAGGAGGTAATTCACACGGGATTCCGGTGTCTTCGGCACGGCTGCTGGTGCGAGGGCCCGGTTATTAACAGGCCCCGTCCGTGGCTGAGGCCGCCGAAGCCGTCAACAGCTTGTGGATAACTTCAGCGTTGTTGTGCACAGTTGGGGATGCTGGCGCGGCCGGCCCCGCCCGGTCGTTAACTAGGCCAGACGCCCGAGGTTCCGCGTCGGTGGCTGTCCAGCAGGTGGGTGTCGACCATCCCGATGGYCTCCATGAGGGCATACATGGTGGTGGGCCCTACGAAGGCAAAGCCGCGCTTCCGCAGCGCCTTGGACAGCGCGATGGACTCCAGGGAAGTCGTGGGGATCTGATCCGGGACGGTGGGCTCCGGTGTGGTCTCGGGCCGGAAGCCCCAGACGAAGTCCACGAGTCCGCCGTCGTCCCGCAACTCCAGGGTGGCCCGGGCGTTGGTGATGGCGGCCCGGATCTTGAGCCGGTTGCGCACAATGCCGGCATCTTGCAGGAGGCGCTCGACGTCGTCCTCGGTAAACGCCGCCACCGTTTCGGGGTGGAAATCGGCGAACGCGGCACGAAAGGCGGGCCGCTTGCGCAAGATCGTGGCCCACGACAGGCCCGCCTGGAAACCCTCAAGACTGATCCGTTCGTAGAGCCCCTGCTCGTCGCGGACCGGAAGGCCCCACTCGTGGTCGTAGTAGTCGCGCAGCAATGGGTCCGAGGCCGCCCAGGCCGGCCGCGCCAGGCCGTCGTCGCCGATGATGCAGCCGCTAACGTCCGGGGTCATCTGGAATCCTTCGCTGAAGAGTGGTCTGCAAGCATTATCGCGGCTCCGCCCCCTGGGGGCGTTTAACGCAGCAGGCCGACACACGGATGTGCCGGCCTGCTGCGAACGCGTCGTGATTGGATCAGGAACGCCACCGCGTGGTCATCAGGAAACCCACAATCGCGATGCCGAAACCGGCGACGATGTTCCACGAGGCCCAGTCCTTTACCGGAAGGGTGCCTTCGCTGATGTAGAAGGTGATAATCCACAGCAGTCCGATGATCATCAGGCCAAACATAACCGGCTTGAACCACACGGGGTTGGGCTTGTAGGCCTGCGTCGCAGAAGTCTGCTGCGTCACGGGGGCATTCCTCTTTCGCGGCTTCGACTCGGGCACGGGTCCTCCTTGGCGGGCTGGATGTGAGGCGGCTGACGCGGCTTGATATCCTGCAACAAGGAACAGCCGTCGGTCAACGCGCCCTTGGTCACGTTGAAAATCCTGATCGCAGCCAATTCTAGCTGTTGTTCAGGCCAGCCTCGCGCCCGCCGCCAACCGCAAAGGAGAGCCCACGGTGCTGCAGGAGAAAGCGGAGCCCGCGGCCGCGCCTGCCCGGACCGGCGGCGGAGCCCCGCCATCCGCCGTGTCCCGCACCCTCCAGATCGGCGGCGAGCTCTTGCTCACCGCCGGGGTGGTGCTGCTGCTGTTCGTCGCGTGGCAGCTGTGGTGGACCAACCTCGACGCCGACGCCCGGCAACGCGAGGTCGTCAAGGACTTCGCCCGCGGACTAAGCGGCCCGGCCCACGCGGTCGTCCCCCCACCTGACCCCGGCGCCGGCAACGTTGCCGCGTCCGCCCCCGCCGTGGCCGGCGAGCCGGAGACCGGCGCGACCATCGGCGTCGTCTATGTGCCCCGCTTCGGTGCGGAGTACACGCGGCCGGTCGTGCAGGGGACCACGCCCGCAGTGCTGGACTCGCTGGGGCTGGGCCATTATGAAGGGACGGCGATGCCGGGTGCGGCCGGAAACTTCGCCGTGGCCGGTCACCGGCAGACCCACGGCGCCGTCCTGGACAACATCGACGCCCTGGTGCCTGGTGACAGGATCTATGTGCAGACCCGCGACGGCTATTACGTCTACCGTTTCCGCAACAGCGAGATCGTCCTGCCCGCTGCCGCCGACGTGCTGCTGCCGGTCCCGCGGCAACCCGCGGCCACCCCCCGGGAAAGTTACCTCACCATGACCAGCTGCAACCCGCGCTTCGGATCGCAGGAGCGCATCGTCGCCTATTCGCTGCTGGAGAGCTGGCGGCCGGCAGCCGCCGGACCCCCGGCCGAGATTGCGGCCCAGGTGGCCCGCACCGTGGGAGGCGGGTAGAACGTGTACGGATGGATTTTCCGCCGCCTTCCGGGACCGCTGTGGCTGCGCCTTGCAACGGCGCTGGTATTGCTGGCCGGCGCACTGGTATTGATGGTTCAGTTCCTCTTTCCCTGGATGGCGCAATTCAGCCCTTTCACTGACTCGACGATTGGCACGGCAACGCACCCATGAGCACAACCAAGATCTTGGTCGTAGACAACTACGACAGCTTTGTCTACACCCTGGTCGGCTATCTCCAGGAACTCGGGGCGGAAACCACGGTGGTCCGCAACGATGATGTGACGCTGGCCGAGGCAATTGAGATGGCTGAGGCGCGCGACGGGGTCCTGATTTCTCCCGGGCCCGGTGCCCCGGCCGAGGCGGGGGTCTGCATCGAGCTGATCAGGTGGTGCGGCAGCCACCACAAGCCGATGCTGGGCGTCTGCCTCGGGCACCAGGCCCTGGCTGAAGCCTACGGCGGACTTGTCACCCACGCCCCGGAACTGATGCACGGCAAGACCTCGCTGGTCGAGCATCACGGGACAAGCGTCTTCACGGGCCTGCCCTCGCCCTTCACCGCCACGCGCTACCACTCGCTCGCTGCCGTCCGCGAAAGTATCCCTGAAATTCTGGAGATCACCGCGGAAACCGGGACCGGCGTCGTGATGGGCCTCCAGCACCGCACGGCACCGCTATGCGGTGTTCTGCGCCCACGGCGTCTGCGGCTCCGACGCCATGCGCATCAACGGCCGCAACCGCCTGGCCTGCAAGACCCTGCTCAAGGACCTGGATACCACCAAGCCAATCACGGTCGAGCCGATCAAGGGCCTGCCGGTCGAAAAGGACCTGATCGTGGACATGGAGCCGTTCTTCCAGTCCTTCCGCGAAGTCATGCCGTTCCTGATCAACAAGGGCCACGAGCCCACCAAGGAGCGCCTGCAGTCCGCCGAGGACCGCGAGCGGTTCGATGACACCACCAAGTGCATCCTTTGCGCCGCGTGCACGTCGTCCTGCCCGGTGTTCTGGACCGACGGACAGTACTTCGGCCCGGCGGCGATCGTCAACGCGCACCGCTTCATCTTCGATTCCCGTGATGACGCCGGCGACATGCGCTTGGAGATCCTTAACGACAAGGAAGGCGTGTGGCGCTGTCGCACCACCTTCAACTGCACCGAGGCCTGCCCGCGCGGCATCCAGGTCACGCAGGCCATTGCCGAGGTCAAGCAGGCCATCCTGGCCCGCAAGATCTAGCAACCGCTTCAGCACCAGCTCCAACGACGACGGCGCCTCCCACCTCCCCGGTGGGGGCGCCGCTGTCGTCTTCCCGCAGATCAGACGCCGACCAGAAAGGGGACCTCCGTGTCCCGCTCCGAAAAAGTCACCTTCGAAGGTTCCACCGGCGAACTGCTCTCCGGCGTCGTGGACCTCCCCGAGGGACCGGTGAAGGGCTGGGGCGTGTTCTCGCACGGTTTCACGCTCGGCAAGGACAGCCCCGCGGC
>NZ_JBFRFD010000252.1:0-5275 GCF_052114645.1 Arthrobacter sp. 2YAF22_2 | reverse complement strand
GTTCCACGCCGTACGGCCATGTGTACAACCAGAAGGTCCAGGAATCCTCGGACGCGCGGGTGAAATTCCTCGGCAGCGTGTGGGACCAAGAACTGCTGGACGAGCTCTACGCCAACGCGCTGGTGTACTGGCACGGTCACTCAGTGGGAGGCACCAATCCCTCATTGCTCCGGGCAATTGGCGCCGGTGCGGCGACGAACGCCTTTGATGTGAACTTCAACCGGGAGGTACTCGGTTCGGCTGGAAGATATTTCCGGAACCCGGACGACGTCGCAAAGTTGGCGGAGGAGGCAGAAGCGCACCCCGGCAGAATCCGGTTCAGGGCGGAGCACGGGCGGCAAATCGCCGCTCAATATGACTGGGACGTCGTAGCCGACGGATATGAGTCCCTCTGCTATGCGCTGGCTTCCCGCACCCTCACCCGCGCTCAAGGCCCTGTGCGAACCAGTTGGGTCTCCGCCCCCAGCCAAGCTCCGGACGAAAGCAGGGCGGCATCGTGAGTCTCGGCGACGTCCAGCCGGAACAGGTCTCCCTGTCTCGGTCCAGTTTCCACGAAACACTGGCGGCGTTGGGCGCTGCACAGAAGTCGGTGGCCGCCGGGGCCCCGCCTTACTCAATCTTGGTCAACCGGAGGCTGGGGCGATATGCCGCCGCGCTGACACATCAAGCAGCAATGACGCCCAACCAAGTGACCGGCGTCAGCGCAGGCTTCACTTTCGGGGCAATCCTGCTGCTGGCGCTCGCTACCCCAGACTGGTGGGTCGGCGCGGTCATTTGGGCTGCTTTGGCGGTGGGTTACATCCTCGATTCCGCCGATGGGCAATTAGCTCGCCTTCGGGGAGTAGGGTCCCTGGCCGGTGAGTGGCTGGACCATGTGGTGGATTGCACGAAAATCGTCAGCTTACACCTGGCGGTTCTGGTGGCGGCCTACCGCCACTTCCAGCTTCACCCGGAGGGGTGGCTCCTCGTGCCCATCGGCTACGCGATTGTCGGAACGGTTTCGTTCTTCGCCATGGTCCTCAACGACCAGCTCAAGACGACGGCTTTGCTCAAATCCGGCCGGCAGGCAATCCCCAAGCGAGGATCCGTGTTTAAGTCCATCTTCTTGGTGCCGACGGACTACGGCGTGCTCTGTTTCATCTTCGTTCTTCTCGGCGCACCGTGGATGTTCTTTACCGTCTATTCCTTGTTTTTCGCCGCCAATTCGATTCACCTCACGCTGGCTTTAGTTCGGTGGTTCGGCGATATGAAGTTCCTGTCAATTTCTCAACCGGTCTCAACTCGGAGTAAATCATGAACAGCACAAGAACTGCAGAGAATCCTTCTCCGGAAGACCGAAAAGGGAAGAAACCACTGCTCATCGGACTCGTTTTAGCGGTGATCCTGATCGGCGGGGGTATCTGGGCTTCCCCTCTAGTGGCCCCCAGCGCCCGGACCGGCGCGGAGGACGCGACACAGGCCGGTGCCGCCCCGTCCTCAGCGACGCAGGCGCCGCCGCAGACTGCTGCTTCGCAAACGAACGGTGTTGCCCCCGGCACTGCGGCAACACCTGCACCTAGTTCCACCGGGGAGTCCGCCGCGGCCGCACCAACGGCGACAGGCGCGAAGGTCAAGTCGGAGGCAGAACTTGCTGCTACGCCGCAGCTCGTGTCCGCTCCCGTGGCCATCACTGACCCCGCGGCGTTGCGCCCTGGCGTCACGGCCGACATCACAAAGTTTGAATCGGTGACGGGCACGGCAGCAGGCCCCGGCGAGATAGCAGGCCCCGCCATTCGGTTTACGGTTTCCGTCCACAATCAGTCCGCAAAGTCTGTATCGCTCGAAGGCGCACTTATCAACGTCGAGTACGGGCCGAACCGGACTCCTGCTCTGCAACTGAGCGGACCCGGCGCAGCGAGATTCCCAGAATCTGTGGGTGCGGGCGCCACGGCCTCCGCCGTCTTCGTTTTCCTACTGCCCATGGACCAGCGTGGTCAGGTTTACATCTATCTGAATTACGAAGTTTCTTCACCCATTGCAGCTTTTGCAGGGTCCATCACAACGTCTGAGGGGAAGTCATGAGCATCGAATCGAGATTCGATAGTGTTCCGGCGCGACCGCGCGGGGACAAGAATCATCCATCTAGTGCGCCACCGCGAGGATTAACAGTGCGGTCTGTGTTTGAAGTCAGTAAGAGACTGCTCGTTCTCGGGGTGTCCGTCGCAATGATGCTGGCGATCGCGGTTTTGCCGGTCCCGGCTGCCACGGCAGACACTGCGCCTTTGGATCCGGCCAACCCGGCCACACCACCCACGGTCACTGCGGATGCGTTGCCGACGGTCCAGATTGATGGTGTGGCGTGGCAGCAGCTCGTGGTTGGCAACACCGTGTATGTGGTCGGAAACTTCACGACGGCGCGGCCTGCCGGGTCCGCGCCGGGCACTAACACGGTGGCGCGGAACAACATTCTGGCCTATGACATTACGACCGGAAAGCTCAATACGACGTTCGTGGCGAGCCTGAACGCCCAGGCGAAAGCCATCACGGTCTCCCCGGATGGTTCCCGGATCTATGTCGCCGGTGCTTTTACTACGGTCAATGGCGTGTCAYGGCCATATGTGGCGGCCCTGAACCCGGTCACCGGGGCATTGATCACTAGTTTTGCGCCGAACGTCAATTCGCGCGTCTATGCCCTGGCTGCCACCAACACTTCTGTCTTCATGGGCGGCTGGTTCAGCGGCGTGGGTTCGGTCAGCCGGCCACACCTTGCTGCAGTCCGGGCCTCCGACGCCGGGCTGCTTGGCTGGAACCCCGTGGTGGCAGGGGGCGACGTGAACAACATGGTGATCTCTCCGGACGGCACCAAAGTCGTGGTCGGCGGTAATTTCACCAGTATTAATGGTTCGAGTAATCCGGGCTATGGCATGGCCGCCCTGGACACCTCGACGGCGGCGTTGCTCCCGTGGGCCGTGAACGGTCTGGTGCGCAACGGCGGAACGCAGTCTTCAATCTATAGCCTCACCTCCGACGGGACCAATGTCTACGGAACCGGATATGTGTTCGGCTCGGGGGGCAACCTTGAAGGCGCGTTCTCTGCCAGTTGGGACGGAGGGGTGCTCAACTGGGTGGAGGACTGCCACGGTGATTCCTATGGGGTATACGCCTCCGATACGGCGGTCTACACCGTCAGCCATGACCACTACTGCGGCAACATCGGCGGCTTCCCTCAGACCGACCCGAAGTGGACCTTCCACCACGCATTGGCTTTTAGCAAGGCAGCAACCGGAACTATAACGGCAGATCCGTATGGCTACTACAACTACGAGGGCACCCCCCGGCCCTCCCTGCTGCCGTGGTTTCCGGATCTTGACGTCGGATCGTTTACCGGCCAGAGCCAGGCGGCCTGGACCATCAACGGCAATTCCCAGTACGTCATTCTCGGTGGCGAGTTTCCCACCGTGAACGGAACCGCCCAACAGGGTCTGGTCAGGTTCGCGGTCAAGACCATTGCTCCCAACAAGCAAGGCCCCGTGGTAACAGGCAGCGCCATGAACCCCACGGTGCTCTCCCTTGCGACCGGAACTGTCCGGGTCGCCTGGCAGGCCAACTGGGACAAGGACAACGAGAACCTGAAGTACGACGTCATCCGTGACGATCACCAGACCACTCCCATCTTCACCACGACCCAGGCCTCCACTTTCTGGAAACGGGCGGCCATGGGCTTTCAGGACACCGGGCTCGTGCCGGGCTCGACCCACAGCTACCGCATCTTCGTTACCGACCCGTTCGGGAACATCGCCAGGTCGGACGGAGTCACGGTAACCGTCGCCTCCGCTGGAAGTATGAGTGCTTATGCCACTGACGTTTTGGCCGATGGTGCCGGCAGCTACTGGCGGCTCGGCGAAGGCAGCGGGAGCTCCCTCGTTGACTGGGCGGGCTGGTCGGACGCCGTCGCGGGGACGGGAGTGACGCGAGGCACCCCGGGCGCTGTCACTGGTGACCCCAACACGGCAAGCACCTTTGACGGCACCGTCAACGGGTCGGCGTCCACTCAAACGGCAATTCCTGGTCCGGACGTCTTCAGCGCGGAGACGTGGATCAACACCACGACGACGTCGGGCGGAAAGATTCTTGGGTTTGGCAACAACCCCACGGGGAACTCCAACAACTACGACCGTCATATCTATATGGACAATGCAGGCCACATCTACTTCGGCGTCTACACCGGATCGACCGATACATTGCGCACCGCCGGTACATACAACGACGGCCAGTGGCATCAGATCGCGGCCAGCCTTGGAGCCAACGGAATGGCTCTTTATGTTGACGGAAAGCGAGTTGGGCAACGCAGCGATGTGACACAAGGCCAGCCGTATACCGGATATTGGCGGATCGGCGGGGACAGCATCGCAAGCTGGCCCGGCGGCCCCTCGAGCGATTTCTTCCGGGGTGCCATTGACGAAGTGTCGATCTACCCAGGCGTCATCACCCTGCAACAGGTGCAGAAGCACTTCACCGACTCCGGCCGCACTCTGAACATTCCCGTCGCGCCGGCCGACAGTTACGGCAAAGCCGTGTTCCAGGGGGCACCCGATCTGTACTGGAGGCTGGGAGAGAGCAACGGCACCACCGCGGCAGACAGCAGCCCCTCGGATAATCCTGGCACCTATGTTGACGGGGTGACTCTTGGAGGTCCCTCTGGGATTGCCGGGACGACCAACACGTCGGCCACGTTCAACGGGACGTCCGGCCTGTTGTCCAGCGCAAATGTATTTGCGAATCCGACAACCTATTCGGAGGAACTCTGGTTCAACACGACTACTCAGCAGGGCGGCAAGCTGATCGGCTTTGGCGACCAGCCAACGGGGCTCTCGAACAGTTACGACCGGCACGTTTATATGGAGACCAGCGGCGCCTTGACCTTTGGGGTCTGGACTGGCCAGACAAATACCATTACTTCGCCAAAGTCGTACAACGACGGAGCCTGGCACCACATGGTGGCGACCCAGTCTTCTGACGGTATGAAGCTGTACGTGGATGGAACGGTCGTAGGCACCAACCCCCAGACGCAGGCCCAGCCCTACTCCGGGTATTGGCGGGTCGGCAGCGACAACACATGGGGACCGCAGCCGTACTTTGCCGGCGCAATCGACGAGGTGGCGGTTTATCCGGTGGCACTGTCCGACGCGGACGTAGCCAACCACTTTGCGCTCGGGAGCGCCGGGCAGCCGGCGAATCAGTTGCCGGTGGCGGCGTTTACGTCCTCGGCGGTGAATCTGGCGGCGTCGTTTGATGG
>NZ_JBFRFD010000251.1:0-5313 GCF_052114645.1 Arthrobacter sp. 2YAF22_2 | reverse complement strand
CGGCAGAGCACGGCCATGGCCGGCGGGTCGGACCCCTCCGCCGTCCCGGCGTCGAAGTCGGTCCGACGGAACTTCAGCACATCTGCGGCGAGGGCCGACGCCTCGTCCTCATCCGTGCCGAAGCGGCCCATCAGCACGCGTCCCTGGACCGCAGCCGGGCTCGGCTGCAGCGGCGGGACCTCCACGGCGCCGGCGCTGGCCCGGGCCCCGGCCGCCCCCGTCTGGGCGGCCGCTTTGCTCAACGGCGCGGAAATGATGTTGGCGGCCTCGAGAATGTTCCGGCCGTTGCGCCAGGCCGTCGTCAGGTACGACGTCGGGGCAACGGCGAACCGCGCCGGCCCGCCGCTGTTGCCAGCGGTGGTGCCGGTGCTGTCGGCGGCGTTGGCGTCCACTCGGACCGGGAATTCGCGGACAAAGTGGAAGAGCTGGCCCGCGGACGCGCCACGGAAACCGTAGATGGACTGGTTGGGGTCCCCCACCGCGGTGACGGCGTGGCCGTCGCCGAAGAGCCGGGAGAACAGCACCAGCTGGGCGTGCGAGGTGTCCTGGAATTCATCCAGGAGCACCACCTTGTAGCGTTGGCGTTCGGTCTGCGCCGCCACCGGAATCTCGTTGGCCACCCGGGCGGCGAGAGCCACGAGGTCGCCGAAGTCCAGCGCGCCCCGGTCCCGCTTAGCCTGGGCGTAGCGGCCCACCATGTCCGCGACACTGGCGCGGGTGCGCAGCAGCGCGCTGAGGTCCCCAGCGGCCTGGCTGGGGTTCTTCTTGGCCGTAGCGACGTACGGCAGCGATTCGAACTCGGCCACCCGGTCCAGCAGCCAGCCGCGGACCTCAGCCGGGTCCCGCAGGTGCTCCGCGCACTCCCCCGCGAGTTGAATGACGGCCTTGACGAGGGTGGACTTGGCGGACCGGAAATGCTGGTAGTCGCCGTCGAAGGCTTCCACCACCTCGCTGGCGAGCTGGAAGGACTGGGCGCCGCCGAGCAGGACCACGTCCCGTTCGACGCCGAGCCGCAGGCCGTAATCCGAGACGATGCCGCTCGCGTAGGAGTGGTAAGTGGAGACCTTGGGCTCCAGCGCGTCGGTGCTCAGCAGCCCGGCCGGGAATACCTTGTGGTCGGGGTCCGCGGCGGCGATCCGTGCCAGGGCCGACAGCTTGGCCCGGATCCGGGTGGCGAGTTCGCCGGCCGCCTTGCGCGTGAAGGTCACGCCGAGCACTTCCTCCGGCCTGACCCAGCCGTTCGCGACCAGCCAGACCACCCGGTCCGCCATGGTGGCGGTCTTCCCGGAGCCGGCGCCGGCAATGACAAGGCGGGGCGTCAGCGGCGAGGAGATGATCAGGGATTGTTCGGCCGTGGGGCTGTTCTTCTCCCCCAGCAGCGCCGACAGCTCCTCCGGGCTGAACCGGGGCTCGGGGGGTGCCTGCGGGAGCGCGACCGGAATCGCGTCCGGCCTGCCGGTAGCCCCCGGCACGGCCGCCGTCGTCGTTGCCTCGCTGCTCATTCGGTGACCTGCTTTCCACGCGCGCACAGCGGGCAGACTTCCGGCAGTCTGCAGCCGTGGCCGCCGTGCCCGCCCTTGGCGGGGTCGTGGCGGGCTTCGAAGCTGCTGCCGGACATGACGCCGGCCGCCTCGCCGACCATTTCCAGCGCCCAGTTGGCTTCCGGATCGAGCGCCGGCTGGCCCTGCACGCCCGGGCTTTTCGTGCCGGTGCCGAGCTGGGCCAGCACGGCACCGCCCGGCCGCGGGGGCGGCCCGTCGTCGGGGCCGGCAAACCCGCCGGCGAGGACCGCTGCCTGGTAGGCGCCCAGCTGGGGATGCCGTTCGAGTTCGGCTTTGCTGGGCTGGCGCTTGCCGGTCTTGAGGTCCACAACCACCAGGCGGCCGTCGGCGTCAATCTCCAGCCGGTCCACCTGGCCTCGGAGCACGGCGGCCCGCGCGGGCCAGCTCTCCTCCGCGCCGGGGGCGGCCGGCGGGACCACATCGGGCAACTTCACCTCGAAGTCCTGTTCGACGCCGAGCAGGGTGCGCCCCTCGCTCCGCATCAGCAGCACGTACTGGGCAAGTTTGCGGACCATGGTTTCGGCCCGCTGGAAATCCAGTTTGCCTTCCCAGTTGTCCTTCATCCCCAGCGACGGCCAGCGCTTGACCAGTTCGGCGACATATTCCCCGCCGGAGGCGTCGGGAAGGTCCTGGGCGATGGCGTGGACCAGGGTGCCTAGGCTGCGGGCGAAATCCGTGGCGGCCTCCCCGCCGGCGGCCTGGACAAACCAGTCCAGCGGCGATTTCTGCACGGTCTCGACCTTGGAGGGAGAGACGAAGACGGTGCCGCCGGGGGGCACCACGGGGTCGGTGGAGGACAGCGGGGCGAGGCCCCACCAGCTGTCGGGGTGGGCGCCGGGAACGGCAGGTTCGGCGGCGGCGAGGGCGCCAAGCACCGCGGTGGCCTCGGCCGCTTCGGCGGAGCCGCCGTCGAGCTGGGCGTACTGGCGCAGTTCGGCGACGAGCGCGCGCAGCGTCAGCGGTCGCTCCACGGTGGTGAAGCCGCGCCGGTCCTGGTCCGGGTGCAGCGGCGAGACGTAGTCCAGGAAGGACGACGGCTGTTCATCCTCGGAGGAAACGGCGGTGCAGATCAGCGCTTCCCGGGCGCGCGAGACCGCGGTGGAGAAGCTGCGCAGCTCGTCATAGCGGATCTCCCGGAGACGGCTCAGGGGATCGAGCTGCAGGGCGTAGTCGACCCCATGTTCGACGGCGTCGGCGAACAGTGTGCTGCCGAGCAGCTCGCCGCGGAGCCGGGTGTTGGGCCACACGCCTTCCTGGAGCCCCGGCACAATCACGACCGGCCACTCGCGCCCCGCGGCACTGGCCGGCGTCATGAGTTCCACGGCGTCCTCCAGCTGCGCCCGGGCCGCGAGCGTGTCCATCGGCAGTTCCTGGCTGAGCAGGTACTCGAGGAACTGTTCCGGGCCGGAACCCGGGAGCTGGTCCACGTACCGTTCGGCCGTGTGGAAAAGGGCCATCATGGCATCCAGGTCCCGGTCCGCGCGTGCTCCTGCAGCGCCGCCGGCCAGGGCGGTCTCGGTCCAGCGGCCCGCGAGCCCGGTGGAGTGCCACAGCGCCCACAACACGGTTTCGGCGTTGCCGCCGGGTGCCTCGGCGGCCTCCTGGCCGGCCCGGATCATCCGGGCCACCCGGCGGGCGGAGTGCCCCTCGATGCCGAGCGTCGCCAGGGCGGACGGCTCCAGCAGCGCCTCGACCAGCAGCGCGTCGCTGGTGCGCCCGCCGCCGCCCAGGAGCTCCTCGCGCCGCAGGGACTGGCGGAGCCGGCGCAGTTCGATCGACGTGGCGCCGCCGATCCTTGAGGTGAGCAGCGAGACGGCGGATTCCGGCGTGAGCGTGGCAGGATCGAGCGCCACCGCGTAGGCGTCCAGCAGCGGCCGCACCGCGACCTCGTCCCGGACCGCGGACTCGGCCACCGGGATCCGGACCGGGATGCCCTGGCCGGCGAGGTGGCGCTGCAGCTGGGCGAGCTGGCCGCCGTTGCGCACGATCACGGCGATGTCGCCCAGATCCCTGCCGTCGTTTAGCTGGGCTTCCAGGATGCGCTGCGCCACGTAGCGCAGTTCGTGGACCGGTGACGGCAGTAGGTGCGCCTCCACGGTCCCGTGATTGGCACGATGCTGGCCGGAGACCAAGTCGCCGGGGGCCGGCTGGTCCGGCTGGTCCGGCTGGTCCGGCTGGTCCGGCTGGTCGAGCCTACGGGCCGACGTGCCGCCGGAACGCAGGGAAATCCGTTCCGCCACCGCTTGCCAGGCCTGCGCGAGGGCGGGGGCGTGCCGGTGGGCGGTCCACAGCGGCCGCTCCAGGACGCTGCCGCCGGCCGGGGCCAGCAGCCGCGGCAGTTCGGCTACGAGGTCCGGCCGGGCCCCCCGGAATCCCTGCACCACGGTGTCCGGGGAGGCAGTGACGAGCGCGTCTTTGCCCGCGGCGATGTCTGCGAGCAGTTCGAACACGGCCGGGTTCGCCTCCTGGACGTCGTCAACCAGGATCAGCTGGAGCCGCTCCCGCTCGGCGGCCAGGAACTCCGGGGAATCCTGGAAGATCTGCCGGGCCGCCGTGATGATGCCGGCAGGGTCGAAGGATTCGGGCATACGCAGATCAAGGACATCGCGATACTCGGCGTACAGTGCCGCCGCGGCGGTCCAATCCGGCCGGTGGCAGCGCTGCGCGAGGTCCGCCAAGTCCCCGGCGGTGCGCCCGGATTCGATGATCCGGTCAAAGAGTTGGCGGACCTCCTGCCGGAAGCCCCGGGTCTGCAGGGCGGCGTCCAGGTCTCCCGGCCAGGGAAGTTCCAGGCCCGGTTGCGCGTGGCCTTCGAGGAGTTCCTTAATGATCAGGTCCTGTTCCGGTCCGGACAGGAGTTTCGGCGCACGTGGCAGCGGCAGGATGCCTTCCGCTTTGGCGCGCCGGATCAGATCGAAGGCATACGACGCCCAGGTGCGGGCCGGCGTCGTGCTCAGGCTGCGGTCCAGGCGCGCGGTGAAGCGGTCGCGCAGCGCATCGGCGGCGAGCCGCCCGGGGGCCAGGATCAGCATCCGCTCGGGATCCAGGCCGTCGCGTTCCGCGCGCCGGACGGCCGCCTCGACCAGGACCGTGGACTTCCCGGTCCCCGGCGCGCCGGGGACCAGGACCGGTCCTGAGCCGTGCGCGACGTCGACCGCGGCCCGTTGATCCGGTGACAGCACCGGAACGGCGCTGTGCTGGGTCCGGGGCGGCAGCAGGCGCAGGCCTGACTGGTTAGGCGGGTTTTGCTTGGGGCTACTCACACAGTCATTTCATCATCAGGGACAGACAGTTTATGCAGCTCCCGCTCAAGCCGCTCCGCGACGGCGTCGATCCGCTCAAAGTCCGGTTCGGACGGCGCCCACCGCGCCGCCACGAGGTCCACCCGCCAGCGCCCTTCTCCGGTGCGCAGGTATTCGGCGTGGTTGCCCAGCAGGGCGGTCCCTTCGGCGAGGTACAGCGTCAGGGCCTCGCGTTCGTGCCCCGGCGGGGCCTCGCCGTTGGCCTTGAGAATCCGCCACCAGGGCACGGCACTGCCGTGGTGGCTCATTACCGAGCCGATCTGGCGGGGGCCGCCCGAGCCGAGGAGTTCGGCAACGTCGCCGTAGGCGAGGGCGGAGCCCGCCGGCACCATCGCCGCGAGTTCCAGTACCGCCTCCACATACTCCGTCCGCATGCACCAAGGTTACCGTTGACGGCTGACGCAGGGCTGCCGCACGGCTCCCGCAGGGCTGCCGCACGGCTCCCGCAG
>NZ_JBFRFD010000250.1:0-5322 GCF_052114645.1 Arthrobacter sp. 2YAF22_2 | reverse complement strand
GACGGCGCCCTTGGTGGCATGGTAGAGCGGGACGTTCCTGCCGCCCGTGATGCCGTGGATGGACGAGAAGTTGATGATGCTACCAGCACCTTTCTCGATCATGCCGGGGACCACGTGCTTGGTCATCAGCCAGACGCCCTTGACGTTGACGTTGAAGATGGTGTCGAAATCGGAGACGGAGGCGGTGTGGGAGGCGCCGGCCGGACCGATAATGCCTGCCGCGTTGACCAGGACGTCCGGTGCGCCGAGTTCGTCCGTCACCCGCCGGATCGCGTCTGCGACGCTGTCCTCGCTGGTGACGTCGACGTCGTACTGGCTGATGTTTTCGTGGGCGGCGGCGGACCGAATGCCCGCAACGTCCAGGCTGGCGACCTTCGCGCCATGCTCGGCGAGCAGGGCGGCGGTGGCGCTTCCCAAATCTCCGCGGCCACCGGTGACGACGACGGTCTTCCCGGCCACGCGGCTTTGTGTGGGGTTCATGTGGTACTCCTCGTACTCCTGCAGCATCGTCGCTGCGTCTAAGTCAGAGTGGCAGGGGAGTTGTGACGGCAACCACACGTTTGCCGATGAACGGCAAAATGATCTTTCAGTGACTTTGGCGGAGGGTTCCCTTGAGCTCGCCGCGCCAGCCCAGGGCCCGTGAGATGCCCCGCGCGGCAGCCATCAGGACGGGGACCCGGGCCGCCGCGTTCTCCTCGTTGCGCGGCACCACGACGCTGAGGGCTGCGCGGATGGTGTTCTCGGGCCCGAAGACGGGGACGGCGATGCCGCTGGACTCGGGCACGATCACGCCGGGCATGTCGGCGAAGCCGCGCTGCCTGATCTGGGCCAGGTGGCGGCGCAGCAGGGCGGGATCGGTCAGGGTGGTTTCGGTGTATTTCGTCAGGGGGCGGGCCAGGATGGTGTCCTGGTAAGCGGCGGGGGAGTGCGCGAGCAGGACCAGCCCGGACGACGTCGCGTGGACAGGGAGGCGGCCGGCAACCTTGGTGATGTCCACGATTGTCTTGTCGGAGCCCAGCCGCTCGATGTATAGAACCTCGTCCGAATCGAGGATGCCCAGGGTGGTGGAGTGCTGCACCACAGCCTGGACGTCCTCCATGAAGGGCAGGGCGGCCTCCCGCAGCCCCCGCATCTTGGACCCGCGGGAAGCGAGCTCCCACATCCGGGTGCCGATATGGACGTCACCGCCGGGCTCGCGTTCGAGGAGCCGTTCGAGCAGCAGATCGTTGACCAGCCGGTACGTCGTCGTCACCGGAAGCCCGGTCCGGCGCCCCAGTTCGGCGACGCTCATGGAGGTGCGGCCGTCGTCGAACGCGCTCACGATCTTAACGAAACGGCCGATGATCGACTCGCCCGATGCGGAATTCGCCATTGAACCTCCTCAGGATTCCCGCTCAATGGTAATCGTCCTCGCGGTGATCCGCGTCACCGGCTCTACTGGGGATCTATCATTCCAACCCGGCTGCCGCAGCGACGCGGGCGGTCGACTGAACGGAGCAAAAATCATGAGCAAACCCGTCCTTTGTGATGTCCTCGTCATCGGGTCCGGTGTGGCCGGAATGGCCGCCGCGTTGAAAGCCGCCTCGCAAGGCCTGAACGTGATCGTCGCCGAAAAGGAGCGGTACTTCGGCGGCACGACGGCGATTTCCGCCGGCTGGGCCTGGGTTCCCGGCAACAAGCAGGGCGTGGAACAGGGAGATACCAGGGAGGAAGCCGAGGCCTACCTGAGGAACCTGGCCCCGGAGACGTTCAACGAGGCCGGCGTCCGTGACTTCCTGGACACCGTGCCGGAAGCCATCTCCTTCTTCGAGAACGAGACCGAGGTAAAGTTCACGTACCCCGAAAAATCCCCGGACTACAAGATGGACCTGCCCGGCGCGAAACTCTCGGGCCGCGCAATCCTGCCGCAGGACGTCGACGCACGGGTGCTGGGGGACAAACGGCTCCTGATGCAGCCCTACATGAGCTCCTATACGGTCTTTGGCTACATGCCGCAGGTAGGTCCGGATATCAACGAGTTCTTCCATGTGAACCAGTCGGTCAAGTCGTTTGTCTACGTCGCCAAGAAGCTGCTGCGCACCTGGGCGGACGCGGCCCGCTACCGGCGCCCGGTCCTGCGTTCCAACGGCAACGCGCTGATGACCCGCATGGTGAAGAGCGCCGACGACCTGGGCGTGCGCCTCTGGAACTCCGCACCCGCACTCTCCCTGACGCGGGACGACGCCGGAACCGTCACCGGCGCCGTCCTCGGGGGAGAGCACGCCGTTGCCGTTGAGGCACGCCTGGGCGTCATCCTTGCCGCCGGCGGCTTTTCCGGGCACGAGGAACTGCGGAAGCAATACTTCCCGCACGACGCCGACGGCAACGACCACTTCACGCCCACCGTGGGTCACGGCGGTGACGCCGCCACCTTGGCGATCAGCGCCGGCGGCCACCTCGACAACTCCGTGTTCAGCGTAGGGTCTTGGGCGCCGGTAACGGTCTTCAAATACCTCAATGGCAAAGAGCGCCTCTTCCCCCACCTGCGGGCCATAGGCCTGCCGGGCCTGATCGCCGTCGACCGCCACGGCAAGCGCTTCGGGAACGAAGCCCTGAGCTATCACGACTTCGGCGGCGCCATGATTGAGCACAACAAGGACGAGAACAAGACGTTCGGGTATGTGATCGGCGACGCGAAGACAATGCACAAGTACGGGATTGGCTACGCTAAGCCACGGCCGATGCCCCGCGGCTACTTCTACAAGACCGGCTACCTGGTCAAGGGGAACAGCCTGGAGGAACTGGCCGCCAAGCTCGACATCGACGCCGCAGGGCTCAAGGAGACAGTGGCCGAGTTCAACCCGGACGCGGAACGCGGAGAGGACCCGGCGTTCGGCCGCGGCTCCACCCTCTACAACCATTTCCGCGGCGACATGGAGCACAAGCCGAACCCCAACCTCGCCCCGGTCGGCAAGGGCCCCTACTACGCCGCAAAGATCCAGATGGGCGATCTGGGTACCTTCGCCGGGATCGGCGTTAACGAACGCTCCGAAGTCACCACCGAAGAGGGAACCGCCATTCCCGGTCTCATCGCCGTCGGCGCGGCAGCCGTCAGCGTCTTCGGGGGCGGCTACCCGGGCTACGGTTCCCACATCGGCCCCGCCCTGGTATTCGGCTACCGGGCCGGACGCGACATCACCAAACTTGCAGCCGACCGTGGCGTACCGCGCGTGGCCGGTGTCTGAGACCCTACCGGTCCCGACAAGTCGCCCAGCCGAAGATTCAAAGGAGTAAGGAAAGAGGATGCTCAAGGGAAAATCCGCGGTCGTGACGGGTGGGGCTTCCGGAATCGGGGAAGCCATAGCCTGCAAACTTGCGGAAGCAGGTGCTGCGGTCACCATCGGCGATATCGGGAGCAGCGTTCCGAGAATCGTCGATGAAATATTGGCCCGCGGGGGCAGCGCCGAATTCATTCGCACGGATGTCACCGATGAATCTTCGGTGCGCGGCCTGATGGAAGGGGCAGCGCGCACCTTTGGAGGCTTGGACATCCTGGTAGCCAACGCCGGGATTCCCGAGGTCAAGGCACCGCTCCACGAGCTCGACATGTTGGATTGGCAACGTGTCATCGACGTAGACCTCACGGGTGTTGCCATCTGCAACAAATGGGCCGTCGCAACGATCCTGGCATGCCGCAGGAAAGACGCGGATCCCCGGACCGCGTCGGTATCAACATGGCCTCGATCCTGGCCCACGTGGGCCAGGCGAACAGCAACGCGTACTCTGCGGCGAAGGCCGCCGTAGCGAACTTCACCCGGTCCGCTGCGCTGACCTACGCCCGGGAGGGAATCCGCTTCAATGCGGTGTCACCGGGTTATGTGGACACGCCGCTGCTGGCGCAACTCCCCGAGGAGACACGCTCGCAGATGATTTCCAAGCAACCCATCGGACGACTGCTTCGACCGGAGGAGATCGCGAATGTCGTTCTGTTCCTGGCCAGTGATAGCTCCTCTGCACTGACGGGATCCGTTATCAACGCTGACGGCGGCTACACGTCCATCTGAAATCCAATCGGTCGGTTCCTCCGACGAGCGCGCAGGAAACAGGCCCTTCGTGCCGGGGTCCCCTCCTGGGTGATGTCGACCATGCCGGTTGCTGTTCTTTTCTCCATGAGATGGTGGAAAAGGAGGTACCCGCCGTGATGGTCGTCGATTTCCAGCATGAGGCAGCCCCCTAGTGCTGTGCTTATTCGGGCCGGTGCCGTCCCAAAAGCCGGCTCTTTCTGCCGGGGCGAAATCGCCAGAAACTACTGTTCCGCACGGAGGGCCATTAGGCGGCCCGGCTGTGGACCGAATCGGGCAATAAAGGCGGGTGTGCACAATGCGCACACCTGGGGCTTCGGATCGGGTCGTACTAGTGCCGGACTGTGCCGGATTGCGGAGGTTCTCTGGAGAGTGGCGGATTTTCAACGGCTGGAACCCGGTTCGAGTCCCACCTCGGGCACAGTGTTTCCCCTGTTCAGGGGCTTTTGAGCCTCTGAGTGTGCACAAATTGCACACTCTCGCGTTCGCTCTGATGTTTCCGGTGTGTGCGTCCCGGGCGGCCTATTCGGTTGTGGGGGAGAGGCTAGCAACGGCGGGTCGGGCACGTCATGTGGGGTCGTTGCTGGGCGTTCATCCTCATTCGTCCCCTCCGTTGGGTTTTCTCGTTCACCACTTCATGGTGGCCAGGGCCGCATTCAACGTGACTTGCTGAGTGTTTTTGGATCGGCCTACGGTTGCGGCCGGTCGAAAAAGTTTCCGGTCTGATACCCCTGTTCATGCAGAAATGCCGGGGGAACGACACGACTCGGTAGCCGCGGCCGGCTCCGAGGGCGAGGCGTAGGAAACTTTGCGGCAATAGTCCGCTGCCACACACCTCATTTTTGTAACACCGCTCACCACAGAACCCGCCTGGCCTGCAGATCCGCCCATAAACCGGGCGCGCCCGGGCCTGACGGGCCGTGGCCGGGGCGGATCGAGCGCGTACCGCCAGACCGCCCACGCATGGTCCCGGTGCCAGCGGGTCAGCTCGACCAGCTCGTCCGGGATCCGCCCCTTCAGGGCCCGGTCGCCGGCCCGGTAAGACTCAGCGAATGCTTCGTGACGGCCTTGCGCTCACCCATCGTCGCTCCACCCCCCCAAGGATCTCCGCGCCAGAGCTTCCCGGACCTTTCTCCATGAGGCAACGTATCCGCCTCCGCGGACCTTTCCCATAAGTCAACGCGGATCCTTGACCTTTCGTCTCGGCCGCCAATAGCATGAATCCACTATCGCCGATCCGGTGCGATGTGGGGCGTATGGG
>NZ_JBFRFD010000249.1:0-5354 GCF_052114645.1 Arthrobacter sp. 2YAF22_2 | reverse complement strand
GAACTTGATGGCATTGGCCAGCAGGTTGCCCAGGACTGATGGACGAACCAGGATCCACGGACGTGCTGTCCGTGCCGATGGATGAGCTCACCCCCGGTACGCCGGACAAGCCAACCCCGCAGGGCATGCTGGGCGATATTGCAATCTGCCCCCAGGTGGCCGAGGTGCAGGCGAAGAACGCCGGGCATTCCACCCAGGACGAGATGCTGCTGCTGACTACCCACGGCATCCTGCACCTGCTCGGCTTCGACCACGCGGAACCGGAGGAAAAGGAGGAGATGTTCGGGCTGCAGCGCGAACTTCTTGCCGGCTTCACCGGCAGGGACGCCCCGGCAGAGACGATTCAGTGACCCCACTGATCCTGGCCGGCATGGCGCTGGTCTTCCTCGGCTTTGCGGCCGTACTGACCGCGGCCGAGGCCGCCTTCAACTTCCTTCCCCGCCACGACGCCGAGCACGCGATCCTGCATAGCCGCGGCACTGCGCTGAAGCGGATCATGGCCCAGCCCGTGGCCCACATGCGGGCCCTGCGGTTCTGGCGGGTCTGGTTCGAAATGGCCTCCGCGGTGGCCGTGACCGCGCTGCTGCACAGCCTGCTCGACAACGTCTGGCTCGCCGGGCTGGCCGCCACCGGAATCATGGCCCTGGTCGGCTTCGTCATCGTCGGCGTCTCGCCCCGCCAGCTGGGCCGGGTGCACTCCGCCGAGGTCGTCCGCTATTCCGCCCCGCTGATCCGCTGGCTCTGCTGGGTGCTCGGGCCGATTCCGGGCTGGCTGGTTACCCTGGGCAGCGCCGTGGCGCCCGGGGCGCCGGCAGACAACGAAGCTTTCTTCAGCGAAGAGGAGTTCCGCGAACTCGTCGAACGCGCCACCGAGTCCGACGTCATCGAGGACAATGAGGCCGAATTGATCCAGTCGGTCTTCGACTTCGGCGACACGCTTGTCCGCTCCGTGATGGTGCCCCGGACCGACATCCTGAGCATCGACTCCGGCTCCAGCCTGCACCGGGCAATGTCACTATTCCTGCGCTCGGGCTACTCCCGGATCCCGGTCATCGGAGACAACACCGACCAGGTCCTCGGCATCGTCTACCTCAAGGACGTGGCCGCCGTGATCCATAACCTGGCCCCGGGCGAGGAACCGCCGGTGGTCGATAAGCTGGCCCGCGTGGTCCGCTACGTGCCGGACTCGAAGCCGGTGAGCGAGCTGCTCCGTGAGCTGCAAAAGGAATCCACCCATGTCGCGATCGTCATCGACGAGTACGGCGGCACCGCCGGCCTCGTCACGCTCGAGGATCTGATCGAGGAAATCGTCGGCGAGATCGTGGACGAATACGACACCGAGGCCGCGGAAGCCGTGGACCTCGGCGACGGTAGCTACCGGGTCAGCGCCAAGATGAGCATCGATGACCTCGGGGAACTCTTCGACCTGGAACTCGACGACGACGAGGTCGACACCGTGGGCGGCCTGCTCGCGAAGGCGCTCGGCCGGGTGCCGATCGTCGGCAGCACCGTCGCCGTCGACGGCGTCACTCTCCGGGCCGACCGGCTCGAAGGCCGCCGCAACCGCGTCAGCCACATCATTGCGGCCGCAGCGCCGAAAGCAGAAACTGACCTTGAAGACCTTTTCGACGAGGCCGAATCAACGCAACAGGGAGTTCCACGTGAGCAAGCAGAATAAGTCCGACGGCGAAGCGCCCTTGGGCGGTTACCGGGCCGGTTTCGCGGTACTGGTGGGACGACCGAACGCCGGCAAATCCACCCTCACCAACGCCCTCGTCGGGCAGAAGGTCGCCATCACCTCGGCCAAACCGCAGACCACCCGGCACACCATCCGCGGCATCGTGCACCGCGACGATGCACAGCTGATCCTGGTCGACACGCCGGGCCTGCACCGCCCCCGCACGCTGCTGGGCAAGAGGCTCAACGAGCTCGTCGCGGACACCCTGGCCGAGGTCGACGCGATCGGCTTCTGCCTGCCCGCCAACGAAAAGATCGGCCCCGGGGACAAGTACATCGCCGCGCAGCTCGCCGCCGTCGGGAACAAGCCGGTGATCGCCGTCGTGACGAAGGCGGATACCGTGGACCGCCAGGCACTGACCGAGCAGCTGCTCGCCGTCGCTGCACTGGGCCGCGAGGTGCTGGGCGAGGAAGGCTGGAAGGACATCGTCCCGGTCTCCGCCACTGACGGTTTCCAGGTCGGTACCGTCGCCGACGTGCTGATCAGCCACATGCCGCCGTCGCCGCCGCTTTACCCGGACGGGCACCTGACGGACGAGCCGGAAGCGGTGATGATCGCCGAACTCATCCGCGAGGCTGCCCTCGAGGGCGTCCGCGACGAGCTTCCGCACTCCCTGGCCGTGGTGGTCGATGAGATTGTCCCGCGTGAGGGCCGTCCCGAGGACCGACCGTTCCTGGATGTCCGGGTCAACCTCTACGTGGAACGGCCGTCACAGAAGGCCATCATCATCGGCAAGGGCGGCGCACGCCTCCGCGAGGTCGGCACCACCGCCCGCAAGGGGATTGAAGCGCTGCTCGGGGCCCGGATCTACCTGGACCTGCACGTGAAGGTCGCCAAGGACTGGCAGCGCGATCCCAAGCAACTGGTCAAGTTGGGCTTCTAAGTCCGAACAAGGCCGGCGGGTGCGGTGCCCCGCTTGCCGACAGCGTGACCGGGCCGGGGAGAACCCGCGGTCCGGCTTCGGCATGCCCGTCGGGGTTTTCCCAGTTTGGGGCACTAAAATAGCTAGACTCCCGTTCGCTAAGGAAGGCACCACCAGTGGCTCGACCCCGTGACAAGCGCGCCGACGGAACCGGCCCCCCGGTTCGGTCCGGCGCCGCTGCCCGGCACACGGCAGATGATTCCGTCGGGCCCGCGCGCCACCTCGGTGCCGCCCCGCGGATACCGGTGTGGCTGAAGGCCACCACCATCATCATCTCGGTGCTCCTCGTCGGTGTCATCGCGTTCGGCGCCTACTGGTTCATCCGTTTGCAGGGAAACATCTCCACCCAGGCGCTCGGCGCCGGCAACGCCCGGACCGAGGCCGCCCCCGACGACGCGACCGGCCGGATGCAGATCCTGATCCTCGGTTCGGATACCCGTGACGGCAAGAACTCGCAGTACGGCGGCGCAGCGGATTCCACCGGCTACGGCCACTCCGATGTCATGATGCTGATGGACATCTCCGCAGACAACAAGCGGGTCAACGTCATCAGCTTCCCGCGGGACCTTCTGGTGGACATCCCGAAGTGCAAGGACCCGAAGACCAACCAGGAGTATCCGGCCCAGACCGGGGTCATGATCAACGCGGCGATGTCCGAGGCCGGCATCGGCTGCGCGGTGGACACCGTCAACAAACTCACCGGGCTTGAGATCGACCACTTCATGATGGCCGACTTCAACGCCGTGAAGGAACTCTCGAATGCCGTCGGCGGCGTCGACGTGTGCGTCAGCGACGCCATCTTCGACCCAGACTCCGGGCTTCGGCTGCCGAAGGGAACGTCCTCAGTGCAGGGCGAGCAGGCGCTCTCCTTTGTCCGCACCCGGCACGCCTTCGGCGACGGCGGCGACCTGGGCCGGATCAAGGCCCAGCAGGGGTTCCTGAGTTCCCTTACCCGCAAAATCAAGTCCGACGGCACCCTCACCAACCCGGCACGGATGCTCGGCATCGCGGACGCGATCACCAAGAATCTGACGATCGACGACGGCCTGGCCTCCGTCCCGACCCTGCTGACCGTCGCGAACCGGCTGAAGACCATCGACGTCGGCAAGGTCGCCTTCGTGGCTACTCCGACAGAGCCCGCGGCGTCCGACATCAACCGGCTGCAGCTGGCGGAGCCCGCCGCGTCGCAGCTGTTCGCGGCGATGCGCAAGGACGTGGACCTGACCGACCCCACCGCCACCCCGACGGCCGCCGCGGGCGCCACTGCCGGTGCCTCGGCCAGCGCCCAGCCGACGGCCAGCCAGACGCTTTCCGCGCCCGCCTACAACAAGGCCCTGCAGCCCGTCACCGTGGCCAACGGCTCCGGCGACCCGGCGCGGGCCAAGGAACTGCTGGCCGCGCTCAACGCGGGCGGCTTCACCCAGACGGGCCAGCTGACCGCCAAGGCCGTGGCGACCACCGCCGTGTRCTACGGCGCGAACTTCGCCGACGTGGCCGCGGACGTGGCCACGCTGCTGGGCATCCCGGCCTCGCAGGTACTCCCGGCAGCCGGCGTCGCGGGCGTCCAGGTCTACGTGGGCAGCGACTACACCGGCGGGGCCCAGCAGGCGGACGCGCCGGTGGCCTTGCCCAAGGACATCGTCAACCAGACGGCCGGCGATACGGTCTGCCAGCAGGCGAACCCAGCGCTGATCACGCGCTAGCCCCAGGGGCCGGCGCTACCAGATGCTGACGCGCTCCCCGGGCGCCAGCCACATGCCGTCCTGCTCCGAAGTCCCGAACGCCGCGTGGAAAGCATCGAGGTTCCGGGCGATGTCGTTGGTGCGGAACTCATTGGGGGAGTGCGGATCGGTGGCGAGCCGCCGGACCGCCTCCTCGCTGCGGATCACCTGCCGCCAGATCGCCGCCCAGGAAGCGAAGAAGCGCTGGGCGCCGGTCAGCCCGTCCAGCACCGGCGGCTCCTGCCCGTCGAGGCTGAGCAGGTACGCCTTGTACGCGATGGCCAGACCGCCGAGGTCGCCGATATTCTCGCCCAGCGTCAGCTTGCCGTTCACATGCTGGCCCGCTGCCTCCGCCGGGGAAAGGGCGTCGAACTGCGCCACGAGCTTCGAGGTCAGCGCCTCGAAAGCCGTCCGGTCCGCCTCGGTCCACCAGTTCCGGAGCAACCCGCTGCCGTCGTACTGCGAGCCCTGGTCATCGAAGCCGTGGCCGATCTCGTGGCCGATCACCGCCCCGATGCCGCCGTAGTTCACGGCGTCGTCGGCGTCGGCGGTGAAGAACGGCGGCTGCAGGATGGCGGCCGGGAAGACTATTTCGTTGAGCAGCGGGTGGTAGTAGGCGTTCACCGTCTGCGGTGTCATCAGCCACTTCTCCCGGTCCACGGGTTTGCCCACCTCGTCCAGGTGCCGGTCCACGTCGGCGCTGTGCGCGCGTTCCACGTTGCCCAGCAGATCCGCCGGGTCGATCTCGACCGCTGAGTAGTCGATCCACTTGTCCGGGTAGCCGATCTTGGCGCGGAAGGAATCCAGCTTCTTCAGGGCCTCCAGCTTGGTCTCTTCACCCATCCAGGCCAGGTCCGAGATGGAACCCCGGTACGCCTCGGTCAGGTTACCCACCAGCGCGCGCATCGACGCCTTGTGGCTTTCCGGGAAGTGCCGGGCCACGTAGATTTGCCCGACGGCCTCGCCCAGGGCG
>NZ_JBFRFD010000248.1:0-5354 GCF_052114645.1 Arthrobacter sp. 2YAF22_2 | reverse complement strand
GGGATCACACGGCGCGGACACTGCATCGGCTAGGATCGAAGACTAACAAGGGGAGTTGCAGACCTGAGGTCAACCGGCTTTACCGGGAGGCCGCGATGACTGTCGAAGTCAGTGCTGCCAGCAGTTCCCGGACAGTCTAGGAGGAACCCGTGTCCCACCCGATCGATGTCGGATCAGTACTTGGCGGCCGCTACAAGGTTACGGCCACGGTACTGACCTCGCATGACCAGGATCTGGTGCTGGACGGGGTGGACCAGGTGCTCAACCGCCCCGTGAGTATCCTCGTCGCCGGTCCCGGCAACGCCGATCAGGTAGCCCAAAGTGCCCGCGAGGTCGCTACCGGGGAACGGCCGGGCCACGTCCAGATCCTCGACCTCGGCGTCAGCGACGCGGCTACCTATCTGATCACAAACCACACCTCCGCCGCCGACCTGCTTGACCTGGTGGTTAGCTCCAACCCGCCGTACGTGGAACCGTTCTTCACCGACACGCTGGGCAGCGAAATCTTCGGACAGACGCGTTCCACCGAGCCCGAGACGTATGACGGCCTCTACGCCGACGAGGAAGTCGACGCCGGGTACATCAACTATGGCGAGCAACAGCGCCAGGCCGGGCAACGGCCCCAGACGCCGTCGACCTCTCCTCAGCGCGTTCCGGCACCGCCGGCCGCGGCTCCCGCCCGGGGGACCGGCGCACGTGGCGCCGCCGCTGCCGGGGCGGCCGGTGCTGCGGCTGGCGCCGCCGCTGCCAGCGCCGCCAAATCACCAAAAACCGCGCCGCAGGCGGCGGCTCCGCGCCCGGCTGTTTCACAAACAGCCGCGCCGCAGGCGACGTCCGCGCAGCCGGTGCAGGCTACCGGCACGCCCAAGGTCTCGCTCTGGGAAGATGACGATTATGACGACGCCGTACCTGATCAGCGGACGGCATCCCGCGCAGCGGCCGCCGGATCCGACCGCGCTGCCGGAAACTTCCCCGTGTCCGCAAAACAAGGTGCACCGGTTGACAGCTACAACGACTACGAGGACGACGGCGAGGACGACGAACCAGAGCGCGAACCCCGCTCCATGCGGTGGCTCGTTGGTGCCCTGCTGGCAGCCGTCCTGGTCATCGGCCTGATCTTTGCCGTCACCAACCTTGGCGGCCTTTTCAAGGGCAGCACGCCGGTAGCCGGCAAGACCACAGGGTCCTCCAGCACCCAGGCGCAATCCGCCACGCCGTCCTCGACTCCGAGCCCGAGCGCGCCGGCCGCCGTCGCCCCGGCCATCGAATCCGTGACCCGGCAGGGCAACTTCGATTTCGCCGCGACCTATGACGGTGACTTGGTCAAGACCTTCGACGGCAATGCCGCCAGCTACTGGTCCGACATGGAATTCGCTACCGACAGCTGGGGAGGTTTCGCCCCCGAAGGCGTTCCACTGGTGGTCAAGCTGAAGGCACCGTCCCAGATCACCTCCGTGACGTTGAGCCAGCTCGGTGCTGCCGGCGGCAACATCAGCGTCTTCACCAACAGCCAGCCCTCACTGGACGGGGCCAAGCAGGTCGGCAACAACAGCTTCACGTCTCCGGAGCTCACCATGCCACTGCAGGAACCGGTAACGGCGCAGTACGTCATCATCTCCATCAAGACCCTCCCGAAGCTGGCCGCCCCCAAGACGCGGTACGGATTCGGCCTCCGGTTGGCCGAGATCAAGGTCCAGTAGGGCTTCCTAACGAGCCCCAGCCGCGGGTACTGGCCGGGGGCACAGCTGTGACCCGGGTGAGGGCACACTCCGGGCGGCGCCCGCCCTAAATGGAATATTCAGCCCCACGTATCAGTTGTGCCATGTGCCGGCCATCCGGGCGGGCGCGTCGAAAAAGGAAGAGGTTCACCGTTCAGTGAGCAACGCAGAAAACACCGCGTCCGAAGTGCGTGATGTCATCATCGTCGGCTCCGGCCCGGCGGGCTACACCGCCGCGGTGTACACGGCACGCGCCAATCTGAAGCCTCTGCTCCTGGCTGGTTCCGTGACCGCCGGCGGGGAACTGATGAACACTACCGACGTCGAAAACTACCCGGGATTCCCGGATGGCATCATGGGCCCGGACCTGATGGAAAACTTCGAGAAGCAAGCCGCCCGCTTTGGCACCGAAATCCAGTTCGAGGACGTCACCGACCTGGATCTCGACGGCGACATCAAGACCGTGACCATCGCAACGGGAGAGACCTTCCAGGCTCGGTCCGTCATTCTTTCGACCGGCTCGGCATACCGCGAGCTAGGGTTGCCCAACGAAAAGCGCCTCTCGGGGCACGGCGTGAGCTGGTGTGCAACCTGCGACGGTTTCTTCTTCAAGGATCAGGACATCGCAGTCATCGGCGGCGGCGACTCGGCCATGGAAGAGGCACTGTTCCTCACCAAGTTCGCGAAGTCCGTCACCGTTGTCCACCGGCGCGACACCCTGCGGGCCTCCAAAATCATGGCCGACCGCGCCCTGGCCCACGAAAAGGTCAAGTTCGTCTGGAACAGCGGTGTGGAGGAGGTGCACGGAGAAGACAAGGTCACCGGACTCCGGTTGCGCAACCTTGTTGACGGCACTGAAACTGAACTTGCCGTGACCGGAGTCTTCGTGGCAATCGGAAACGATCCCCGCACCGACCTGGTCAAGGGCAAGCTCGAACTGACGTCGGAAGGCACTATCGCCGTCGAAGGACGATCCTCGAAGACCAGCCTCAGGGGCGTCTTCGCCGCCGGGGACGTCATCGACCCGACGTACCGCCAGGCCATCACCGCCTCGGGATCCGGCTGTGTTGCAGCCCTCGACGTCGAGCACTACCTCGCAGGCCTCCACGCCTAATCAGCGCACGGCAATCAACCCAAAAGAGAGAATAGGTTATGAGCAACGCAAAAGATGTAACAGATGCTAGTTTCAGCACCGACGTGCTGGGAGCCGACAAGCCTGTCATCGTAGATTTCTGGGCAGAATGGTGCGGGCCGTGCCGCAAGCTCGGTCCCATCCTCGACGAGATCTCCGTCGAGTACGGCGAGAAGGTCAATGTCGTCAAAGTGAATGTAGACGACAACCCCGCGATCGCCGCAAAGTACGGCATCACCTCCATCCCCGCCGTCTACCTGTTCGACGGTGGAGAAGTGAAGGGAACCGTCATCGGCGCCCGCCCCAAGCAGTTCTTCGAGAAGGAATTCGCAGACGTGCTTTCCTAGCACGCGACGCGCTTCCCGGCCACGTAGCTGGCCGACCCTGGTGGTGGTTTCCTCTTGAGAGGGAGCCACCACTTTTGTTAGGTACGCTTTCCGGTCTGCGCAGGGGAGTGGCCGTCCGCCCCGAGTCGGACATCGCGCAATCACGCCGCTCAGGTCCTAAAACAACTGAAGAATATTGGGTTGGACTCCCAAATGCCCCTGAGGCGCTTCAGTACGTGTGTGCGCGTCTTTCCTATCGGGGACAGGGCTGCTGCGACCACGGTCACCGCACAGGAGAGGCCGGACAAGCAGTACGGAACCGACCCGTGGCTGGTCGGCTTACTTACGTGCAAGTTCATGCCAACTCCGAACGGAAGTTCGGGGCGCAGGCCAGGAAGTTGTCTGGCTGTCGTCGCCTGGCTGGATCGGAAGTGGTTTCACGTGAAACAATGACGACGCCACGATACGCATTATTCCCACGGACGCGCACTCGCCCGCAACTTCGGAAAACTACCGTCCCCTGCCGGTCGTTCGCACCCACGGCGCCGGGTACATCACGAAGGAGGCTCAGCGCGGCGGAAGGTTGCACTTTGCCACAGATCCAGCGACAACCGATTCCCGGGTTTGTTCTGGAAGAAGCGGCAATGCGGCTGTTGATGTTTCACGTGAAACGATGGCCGACATTGCGCGCCACGTCCTCAGCATCTTCACCGACCGCAGGGACTGACGGCCCGACTTCCACGGCGCCGCAGACGTCCGATCATAAGCAGCTCCGTCCCGCGTTCTTCCACAAGACTACGCGTGTGTTTCACGTGAAACATGGGCTCCGTCCTATGCCGACACCTCCTGCCCCAGATTCCACTGCCTAAAATGGGACTCTGCCGGCTTCAGTCACTTTCTGCGGGGCAATCCGGGGTCGTTTCACGTGGAACCGGACAATATGGCGACGCACGGCCGCAGCGGCCGCAAAATCTGCGTTGCTCGGTGATTCGATTGACGGCGGACCAGCTTTCCCAATAGTCAGCTATCGGCTGGTATTAGCACCTTGCGCGCAACGGGCCCCGTCAGTCTCGATCAGAGCCCCCGTCACTAGTAGGAACGTGCGCTGTTCGTTGGCCTAACACCAGGGCCACTCGCTGAGCGGATCTCTATTCAGCCGTACAGAGAGAGGGGACAGGCGGTGCCTTATTCCATTTGAAGTCCAGAACCGCCCGCCGGGGAGCAGCGTGGGTCTGACCCCAGCCGTGCGGCTGGTGTTTCACGTGAAACACCCACGGTCGCTGGACTCCAACCGTCAGTTCTCATTTCATGGATCAAGTCATGATCCTGGCCCTCGGTTCCATGCTTACGATTCTCAGCATTCGACGTTCCTGCCAAATCAATCGTTTTCGTCTGCGGCGGCCGCTCACTATTCCCAACCGGGGGAGTTCTCACTCGGCCTTGTGTACCCTCCGCCCTCGGGGTTGGTGGTGCGCGTGGACAGACCACCATAGATCACCGGAAATGCAGCATGCCTTGGGCGCCCCCGTTCATATGCCCTGCGAAGTGCTCCCCAAGTCCACTCGGGTCCCAACCACGCACACCAGACCCAATCCATCGAAGTCGAGGTGAGGCGGTTGGCGCGTCTGGTGGCGTCACGTCATCCATACTGTGACGAACGACGCGGCGGGATCTAGGACACCCCTGGTCCTCAGCTAGCCAGAGGGGTCCCTCCAGGGGCTGGAACCGGCCGACCCAACGGCCGCCGCGGGCCAAGGTTGGTGTCATCGTGGGCGTATGATGTGTGCCATATGTCAGCGCGATTCGACCGAAATTCTCGGCCCCAGGCTGGGGGGTGCAATGTTTCGCAGGGCAGCTGATACGCAGGGCTACGAAGCGTTCAACGAACGGACTGTGTAGGCGCAGGCGATTTCACCCTGGTGTCGAGCGGCGGCCCGATACTCAGCGCTCCTGCGGAGCCTCTACCTTCTAACCGGCTCAGGGGCAACGGTCCCACGGGCGTTCAGGTCTTCCACGGTCTGATTGGCTACCAGCACATCCTTCGATTATGCCGCGACATCTTCTCATCCAGGCTTCGGTTTAGCGATGTTTAGGGAGCAAAGGAGGCCCGGCGGCCGCCATGGACCGGTCTGTTCCGGAAGCACGACCATGGGGCGCCTGCACCGACGAGTGCTGCCG
>NZ_JBFRFD010000247.1:0-5358 GCF_052114645.1 Arthrobacter sp. 2YAF22_2 | reverse complement strand
GACGCGGAGTTCGTCCGAAACCACGGCGCTGGCCTCGTAAACGTCCTCGGAGACCCGGCTGGCGCGGACCGACCGGACCGCGGGATTCCGGTGCAGCCGGCCCGCCGTCGGTGATGTGCCGGAGGCGACACGACGTGTCAGCGCGGCCCGGTGCTGCAGCGCGGCCAGGCAGCGCTCGTCGAGGCGGCGGGCGAGCTGCTGGGCGGGACGGGTTCCGGCGAGGACCTCAACGGCGGCCTGCAYAGTTGACCGGCAAATGGCGCACACCTCGCGGTCCTGGTCCACGAGCCGCAGGACCGGGGCCGGTCCGCCGGCGGAGGGAAAGGGGACTGCGCGGTGATCGGCCGACGCCGGCGGCCGCGGGACAGCGGTGCCTGCGCGGATACCGGTAATGGGGTTCATGGGGCTTCCTTTGCTCTCGTGGGCTGTTGCGGGTGGTTCGGGGCGCTGTGGTTAGGGGGCGAACGGCATCCTGAGGACCTGGCCGGGGAGCAGTAGTCCGGGGTCGCCGCCGATGACCTCGCGGTTGGCCTGATAGAGCCGCGGCCACGCCCGAGCGATATCCACATCGGATGCCAGCGGTCCCAGCTCCGCGGCACAGATACTCCAGAGCGAATCCCCGGCCCGGACGGTCTTCTCGACCATGCCCGGCGCGGGTTCCTGTGCCCGCAGCGGACCGGCGGCGAGGCTGCCGGGAGCTACCGGTGGCGGCGCCGGCGTCCAATGCGGATCCGGTCCAAGGCTCCCGGGCCCGGGCCTGGGGTCGGGTGGTTCCAGGGCACGAAGGGTCATCGGTGCGGGAACGGCTGCGGAAGTGGTGCCGCCCGGCGCGCCGCCGGTGGGGATCCAAGCCGCGGCCACCGCGGGTGGGGGAGGAGCGCCCGGACCGCCGGGGCCGGGCGCGGCGTGTGCCAGCGGGGCTGCGGCCAGTTGCAGGCCGAGCGCGGCCAGCGCCAGCCGGCGCATGAACGCCGGGCTGAATTTCCCCGCTGCAGCCGCGGCCCGGCGGCTGCCGCCGCGTTCGAGGACAGCGGACACAAGGGCAATCAGGAAAGACAGCGCCCACCAGACGACGACGATGAGGCCGGTGGTGTTGGCCACCACGCCGATGTGGTCCTCGAAAGAGACGGACTGGCGCCGCGCCGCGGAAGCCTGCAGGCGCTGCGCAAGCTGGGCTCCTGACGCGGCTAGGAAGGCCCCCAGCAGCAGGATGACCAGGGCCAAGGATGCGTCTGCACCAAGTCTCCGCCGGGACCCGGTGCCGGAAAAGTTCCTGACAGCCACAAAAACCTCCTTTGATGATGTTTGATGCAGTTTGATGTCTTTAAAAACAGTTTGTCCCTTTCCGGGTATGTTTGTCCAGAGGCTCCGGGGTGATGTGGATTGACCGGCCCGACGGGCACGCCTACGCTGGCGCCATGCGATGGGACGACCTGTTTGCAGACCTGGAGGCGCAACTTGCCGCCGGGGAGCGCCTCGACCTGGACGTAGAAATCGACGAGCGGGCGCGCGTGGACGCCGCCGCGGTGGAGTTGGCCGACAGGTTGCGAGGCTCGGTCGGGCTCCGGATCGGTGTCCACCTCGGATCCGGAACGGTGTACGAAGGAACCCTGAGTCACGCCGGCAGCCAGTGTCTGGTCCTCGATGAGGAGCGTCACCAGGTGCTGATTCCTTACACAGCCGCCGTACGTTATTCGGGCCTGTCCAGGCTGGCTGTAGGCACAGGACCGTCAGTCCGGCAGCGGCTCGGACTCGCCAGCGCCCTGCGCGGACTGGCCCGTGACCGCGCCAGCGTGACCGTGTTGGTGTGGCGGGGCGCCGCGGGGGAATCAGTGCTGTACGGAGTCATCGACCGGGTCGGCCGGGACTTTCTGGACCTGGCCGTCACCCGGCCGGGCGAGGAACGCCGGCCGGCCAATGTCAGCGGAGTCGCAACTATCCCCTTTGCCGCGTTGGCCGGGTTGAGGTCGGTCCGCAGCGCCGAAAGCTAGTGGTTTAGCGCCCCTTGGCCTTGGCCTCGTCGATCATGCGGCTTGCTTCGGCGTAACGCTCCTGGATGTACTGCTCCAGCATGGTCTCCTCGACCCGCCACTGGCCCCGCCCGCCAACCTGGATGGCCTTGAGTTGACCGCTCCGGACCAGGGCGTAGGCGGCGGGCGAGTTGATCTGGAGCTGCTCGGCAACGTCGGCAAGGGTCAGGAATCGTGGCATGGCACCATTTTGCCACCGGTGGCACCGTTTGGGGCTGTTATCCACAAATTAGTGTTGTTTGCTTCAGGTCCTTCCCGACGGCCCGCCAATTCGTGAGAATAGGGGTGTCCGGCGCCCGCAGCCCGGGCCGCGACTATAGGGGGGCAGGACGCATGACTGTGAGCACAGTGGCCGGCGGCGGGGCCCGGTTGAAGAAGCCTTCCTGGAAGGATCCGCGGCTGCTCGTGGGCATCTTGCTCGTGCTGGCTTCCGTGGTGGGCGTCGTCTCGCTCGTCGCCGCGGCGGACCAGACCACGGAAGCCTACGCCGCCAGCGGGCCGATCGCCGTCGGCGAAAAGCTGACCACGGACAAATTGCACCGGGTCAGGGTCCGGCTCGGCGACGTCGAGCAGTACTACCTCACGCCGGAGGCCGATGTGGCCACGGGACTGGTCGCCGTCCAACGCATCGGCAAAGACCAGCTCGTCCCGCGGGAAAGCCTTGGCCAGCTGGATGCACTGAACCGCAAACCGGTCGCCGTCACGATCGACGAGGCCCTCCCACCGCAGGCCGTGGCAGGGTCCCGGGTGGATATCTGGGTGGCGCAACCGGACACCCGGAACGGCTTCAGCGAACCCACGCTGCTGCTCAAGGGCGCCGAGATCGCCCAGCTCACGCCGGGGACCACCGCACTGGGATCACAGCGTTCCACCGTCGTAATGGTTCTCGTCCCCGACGGGCAGATGCCGAAACTCCTGGGGGCGCAGGCCAACAAGGCAAAAATCTCAGTCGTCTGGAATCCGGGCGGAGCGCCCTGATGGGCATCCCGGTGGTGACGGTGGGCAGCACCCGCGACGACCTGGTCGGCGGACTGGAGCGGCTTCATGGTCCGGTGTCCGTGGTCCGGCGCTGCGCTGAGCTGGCCGAGCTCCTGGCTGCCTGCCAGACCGGGCTGGCCCGGGCCGCCGTCGTCGCGGAGGGCAGCGGTGAGCTGACGGCCTCACTGGTGGACCGGCTGTCCGCCGTCGGGGTAGCCGTGGTGGCGCTGACCGACAGCCCCGAGGAAGCAGCCAGGCTGCAGGGAATCGGCGTGACCGCAGAGATCTCCGGGGTGGAGGCCGCTGCCCTCGCCGCACTGATCACCGGTGCCGTGGCCCAGCTCGGCGGCGCTGGCCCGGGGCAAGGCGCGACTGCCTTCGCGGACCATTCCGTGGCGCGCCGCACACAACCCCGGACGCAGGACCCCGCGACCGACGGCTACCCGGAGCGCGTGCGCGCGACCGACGGCAACCCCGACACCGGGGGCGCGGCCGCAGGCGGCGGGACCGGGCAGCCGGACACCGGCAGGATTATCGCCGTCTGGGGCCCGGCCGGGTCGCCCGGCAGGACCCTGCTGGCCGCCAACATCGCCGGCGAGCTGGCAGCGGAGGGCAAATCGGTCCTGCTGGTCGACGCCGACAGCTACGGCGCCAGCGTGGCCGCGGTGCTGGGGCTGCTGGACGAGGCTGCCGGACTCGCACAGGCCTGTCGCTTGGCCGACCAGGGTGTGCTGGACGGGACGGCGTTGCTGAGGATCGCGGTCCCGGTGGGCACCCGGGGCGGATCCTTCCGGGTCCTTACCGGCATCACCCGGGCCGACCGCTGGACCGAACTGCGCGCAGCTGCCCTCTCGCTGGTCTACGAACGGGCCCGGGAGATCGCCGAGGTCACGGTGATCGACGCCGGGTTCTGTCTGGAGGCCGACGAAGAGCYCAGCTTCGACTCGATGGCGCCGCGCCGGAACGCCGCGACCCTCCGCAGCCTGGAAGTGGCGGACACCGTGTTTGCCATCGGCGCCGCCGACGCGGTCGGGGTGCCACGGCTGGTGCGCGGCCTGGCCGAGCTGAACGCCGCCGTCCCCCGGGCAACCCCGCACGTGATTCTGAACAAGGTGCGGGCCGCTGCCGTCGGACGTTCCCCGGAACGCCAGCTCCGCGACGCCTGGGCTCGCTACGGCCCGACCGTCCCGCTGGAATCGTTCCTCCCGGCCGACCCGGCTGCCTGTGATGACGCCCTCCTGGCCGGCTCGCTGTTGCTGGAGTGCGCCCCCGAATCGGCCCTCCGCAAGGCAATCGCCGGACTCGTTTGTGCACCTGCCCAACGAAATCGAAGATCCTCTGTCCTTTCTCCCACAGCAGGTCGCCGGGCAAACGGCTAGGCTCGCCATGAGGGCCGCAACGGTGCGGCCATGAACTTCTTGATGGAGGCGTTTGTCGATGTCGTCTGGGTCCAGCGTGGAGGATCAGCCCGTTTCGGTCGGTGCCAGCGAAGGGTACTTCGGGGACTACTACGAACACCTCGCCGAGGAGGATGCCCGCGCCTACGGCGGGGATGTCCTCACGGCACGGTCGCAGGCGCACTTGCGGGCGGCCGCCCAGCGGCAGCCCGGCGTCGCCAACATTCTGATCGCCGATGAGGCCGAGTCCAGCGTCGTGTACATCGTCACGGACGACATGCCGTTCCTGGTGGACTCCGTCAATGCCGAACTCGTCCGGCAGAAGTCCCCGATCCGCCTCGTGATGCACCCCCTCTTTGTCGTCACGCGCAACCGGGAGACCGGACAGCTGGTCAAGGTCGCACGGGTGCCCTCGCACCTGGGGATCTCCAGTGGTGACACGGCGGCGATGCCGAAGCTCTCGCATCTCATCGCCGACGGCGACAACGCCTCGCACATGGAGTCCTGGATCGCGGTCGAGATCGACCCGGTCGACGACGCAAAGCGGCAGCAGCTGGTCGACGGCATTTCCCGGGTGCTCGGCGACGTCCGCGCCGCGGTCGAGGACTGGCCCAAGATGCGCAACAAGGCGCACGAGATTTCCGCGGACCTCGACAGGGTGGCCAATGCCGCCCAGATCGCTGAACTCCGCCAGGCCCAGGACCTGCTCCGCTGGCTGGACGACGGGAACTACACCTTCCTCGGTTACCGCGAATATGACCTGCGCAACGACTCAGGCGAGGACGTGCTGGAACTTCGGGAAGACAGCGGCCTCGGCCTGCTGCGCGACAGCGCCGAYACCCGCCACCAGATCCAGCACCTGACCGAGACCGGCCGAAAGAAGGCCCGCGAAAAGCGGGCCCTGGTGATTACCAAAGCCAACTCGCGCTCCACGGTGCACCGCTCGGCGTACC
>NZ_JBFRFD010000246.1:0-5367 GCF_052114645.1 Arthrobacter sp. 2YAF22_2 | reverse complement strand
GCTCAAGGTGTAGCCGAGGCCGTCGCGTGCCTCGGTCCAGAATTTGTCCGGGGTTTCTGCTCGGGAGGGCGGATCTTGTGGGAGTCTGCCGGTCATGACCGCTGAGAACAAGTAGGCTGCGCCGGCAATGAAAAGCATGGCAGGAGCGGACACTACTTTGACAATCAGACCCACAATCCCTGGCGTGGCTATGGCCAAGCTGCTCTGCACGGACTGCACTTTTGCGTAACCATCACCCAGTTCGTTCCCCTTCAGCAGCGTCGGCATCATGGCGGACTGCGCCGTCGTGAAGACGACGTCAGCTGCGCTGACGAGGGCAGCGACGGCGAAGAGGTGCCAGATGCTGAGCGTTCCAAGGAAATACGCGATCGGCACCGAGACAACCGCGGCGGCACGGACAGTGTTGGCCAGAACTAACGTGGATTTCTTCGACCACCTGTCCACTAGAACACCGGCCGGCACTCCGAGCAGCAAGAATGCCGCCATGCCCAGCGCGTTCAGAACACTGGTCTGGAACGCCCCGGCGCCGAGAACAGCCACGGCGATAACCGGCAACATCGACCGGAGCACGTCGTCGCCGATTCCGTCCCCAATGCTCGCCGTGAACAGCTTTCGGAAAGCCGCGGGCATCACGGATCCGGTGGGTCGGCCGCCCCCTGCCCCGCCGCTTCTTCGGATGCCCGTATTCTTGATGAGAGCCAAGAGTCGTAAGGTCATACCTGACAATAGTCAGGTAGAGCCTGACATTCGTGACAAGAGCCCGCTTATTTGGAGAACGTGTCGATGCCCGAAAATAACGATCCTCGCGATTTTTGTGCCTTTTGTGGGCTGACACCGTCTGCGGACGAGCGCCTAGTGGCCGGCCCGGGAGTCTCCATATGCGAAGTGTGTGTGGCGGCCGCAGCGAAGATCCTGCACGACACAAGCACCGGGGAGCTGCCCAAGTCGGTGGGGCCCATCTGGGATCAAATGTCCGACACGGAGATCCTGCAGCACCTTCCCGAAATTTCCCGGGTAAGCCTCAAAGTCGAAGAGCAGCTTCGCGTCTGGGTCCGCGTCGCCCGCGAACGAAAAATCGCCTGGGCCCAAATAGGGGCGGCCCTGGACATCACTCGTCAATCGGCTTGGGAGAGATTCAAGGAACATCTATGATCGCCGGACGCGGCGGACGCGTGGGCCGGCCAGCCGCGCCAAGTCTGATCACGACTGCGGCTGTCCAGGGGTTGCCCGGGTGAGGCCGTGGGCGAGGCGGTAGGAGTCGGTGCCGGTTTCGATGATGGTGCCGTTGAAGGTGAGCCGGTCCACGATTGCGGCGCACAGCCTGGGGTCGGTGAAGGTTTTCGTCCAGCCAGAGAACGATTCGTTGGAGGCGATGGCGATGGAGTTCTTCTCCTCCCTCTCGGTGAGGACCTGGAAGAGGAGTTCGGCGCCGCGGCGGTCCAGTTCCATATAGCCAAGTTCATCGATACACAGCAGGTCCACGCGGCCGTAGCGGGCGATGGTCTTGGCGAGGACTTTCTCATCGGCGGCTTCGACGAGTTCGTTCACGAGTCTGGTGGCCAAGGTGTATTTCACCCGGTAGCCCTTCTCCGCCGCGGCGGTGCCGAGCCCGATAAGCAGGTGGGATTTCCCGGTCCCGGAATCGCCGATGAGGCATAACGGTGATCCTTTGCGGATCCAGTCCCCGGCGGCCAGGGTGTGGATGGTGGCGGGGTTGATGTTGGGGTTCGCATCAAAATCGAAATCCCCGAGCCACTTGTCCCGGGGAAAGTTCGCGGCTTTCACGCGGCGGATCGAGGAGCGCCGGTCCCGGTCATCACACTCGGCCAGCAGCAATTCGGCCAGAAAGCCCTGATAGGAGAGTTGCTCCTTCCCGGCGACGGTGAGGGCTTCGTCGAGCACGGCCCGGATCGTGGGCAGGCGAAGCCGTCGGCAGGCCTGGTCCACGGCCGCGACCGCGGCCTGTTCGGTCAGGCCGCGCCGGCGGCGCAGGGTCGGAGTGATGGTCGTAGAAGGTGCTGCAGGACTCATGAGATGTTCTCCTTCGACGCGGGTGTTTGTGCGGGTTGCGTGCGTTTGACCAGCAACTCGTCGTAACCGCTGACGGATGGAAGGGGACGGGTGTCCGGCGGGAGTCCCGCAATGACGGCCCCCGGATCCATGAGCCGGCGCTGGGTAAGACTGACAACCCGTTGCACACTCACTTCGTCGTGAGCACCGGGATGACGGTCCGGCCCGGCCCCACCCGCGGGGATGGTTGAGGCGTGTCTGCGGGCTTCGACCGCGACGACGTCGGCACTGACAGCGCCCACGCCCAAGGCCGAGACGATGCCTGCAGTGACGTCACCGGCGTCCATGGAGCGGTGAAGCAGCAGGACGTCGATGAGTTCACGGGTCCCGTCCGCGTCGCCGTTGACGCGCCGGGAGGCGGCCCAGAATGCCTCGTGGGCGCTGTTGAACGCCCCGGACTCCCGCGCCCGGGCCAGGGCGGGGCACCTGGTTTGGTCTTGAGGACCTCGAGGTAGTGGTCCAGCTGGACTGACTGCCCGTGCTTGGCAACGATCCGTTGATGTCTGGCGACAGCGGCGCGGCCGTCGAACACCACGACCTCGGACGCCCGCAAGGAGACCCGGACTTTCCGGYCGATGAACCGGGCCGGGACGGAATACTTCACCATCCGCACCGTGATCATCGAGGACCTGTCCACCCTGGGGTTCAGCACCAGCCCCGGATCGAAGGCCTCTCCCGGCAACGGCGCCAGGAACGGCTGTTCGGCGGCGAAGTCCTGGCCGATCGTGCGTATCCTGTCGTTGATCCGCCGGGCATCGTCTTGTGCTTCCCAGATCCGGATCCGGTCGTTGAGCTCGTCCAGGGATTCAGTGACGGGCATCGGCGATAATCTGTTGCGGCGGAACCAGCCGACCTCTCCTTCAACTCCGCCTTTTTCGTGCGCTCCGTCGAGACCGGGCTGGCAGTAGAAGGGGTCGAAGCCGTAGTGGGAGCGGAAGAGCACCCATCGGTCGTTCTCCTGCCGCTGCCGTCCTTGCCCGAAGACCACCGCGGTGACCGCGCTGGTGAGGTTGTCATACCTGATGTGCTTGTTCGGGACACCGCCCAGGACCTGGAAGGCTTCGATGTGTCCCTCCAGGAAAGCTTCCTGCGCCTGCGTGGGATAGATCCGGTGGACGGCCTTGCCCGAGTGGGAGAGCCGGAGGATGAACATGTGGCACTTGGTTTTCACGCCGTTCAGTACGATCCAGACTTCGCCGAAATCTACCTCGGCCTCCGCACCCGGGGCGTGTTCCTGCGGGACGAACACCTCCACCCGGCGGCCGGCCTCCACGTCGATCTGGGCCCGGCGGACACGCACCTAATCACGCACCGTGGAGTACGACAGTTCCTCGCCGTGCTCCTCGATGAGCCGGGCCATGATCCTGCGGGCGGTATAGCGCTGCTTCCGCGRCGCCGTCGTATCCTCTGTCAGCATCGCATCGATCGCCGCCTTGAACGGCTCCAAGCGCCACGCCACGCCTTGTCTTGGTTTGCGTGGCGGAGGGGTGGCTGATTCCAGAGCCTGCCGCACCGTCCTCCGGTGGACGTTGTGTTTGGCCGCCAGTGCGCGGACCGAGAGGCCCTCGACCCGGGCATCCCTTCGAATCAGCGCGAACAACTCCACTCTCGACTCCATCCAGACCAGCCCTCCGCCGCATCCATCCAGTGATGAATCCAACGTTGAAGGCGGGGCCACATATAACCGTCACAAGTTGCCCGGCGAGTCACGAAGTGGGGCCAGAAATAACCGTCCTACCGGGGCCATCCAAACCTGTCATAGTCACTGGGGAGACCCCGCGCGAGGGCGCCGTTCGGGAGCTTGCCGAAGAGACAGGTCTTGAATTAGTTGTTGCTGACCGTCCGGCGTTCGCTGCTGTCCGCTCGTACCGATCGGATTGGTCAGCGACCCCGAACTTGTCCTATTGGGCGATCGCCGACTCTGCAATGAAGCTGCTGCCGGAGGTTGGTCAACCCGCACATTGGGTCGATGTTGGCTCCGACTGGCGTACCTTCCACAAGCAGGATGCGGCCGTGATGGCCCGGTTTGCAGAACAACAGGGCGACTCCTAATCCCAAGGGCTGTTGGCCCGTAAGGGATCCCCGAACGGGCGCCGGAGCGCCCGACGACGCACCGGCTTGGGCAGGGGTTCCGAAGCCGTTCTTTGGTGCTCACGTTGCGAGGCGCGAACCCCCAATTAGGCCCTATAGAGCTATTGCCACTCCGGCCTTGCCCCTGCAACACTCAGGTCATTCGCTTCGCCCGCTGTGCAATCCTCCGGCCAGTCCACATCAAGAGATCGGACTCATCGATGGCTATGACTTCTCTGACCAAGGCCCGGTTGAGGAAAGCGACATTGATCGTTCTCGTGGTCACGATTGTTGCTTTCGTGTCGGCCCTCGCTATCCGGGAGTCGGACCAAGGGTCCTCCCCATTGTTGACCATCATCTATCAGGGCCTCGGTGGCATCGCGGGACTGGGTACAGCTTTCGTGGTGGTCTTTGTTCCCATGTATGCGTGGCAGGAAAGCCGAAAGAACGGGCGCGATGACGATCCTTGAACGGGACATCAGTCCACCGTTCAGATAATCGACTTCGTCACGGTCACGATGAGGACGAGCGACGCTAGGCCCACTGCGATCAGAACAAACAGGGAGACGAGCCAGTGGCGGTATCCCGGAGCATCCATCGTCTTACCTGGATGCCTCTTTAGGAAGGCGAAAGGGATCACCGCAGCAGCTACGACGCAGATGACAGCGAGGCTGATTAGAAATCGCCCCATGCCAGCTCCCGCTTTCCTGTGTGAATACTGTTGTCGACTCTCGGGCGACACTACCTGAGTGCGTACTTCAGAAACAGAGATGAAAGTGCCCATACGGACTGGACTTCTGGGACGGCGATTCTCCACTCCCCGAAAGYAAACCTTGCGGCGGCAAAACTGGTCAGAAGTTGCGTGGTCGTCCCGGTTCAAGGCTGCCCGTAAGCCGGTCCGCCACCGGTCACACACACCCCTGAACTGCATCATTGCGGACTGGGGTCCAGCGGATGTGACTGTTGGTTCGGAGTGGCGGTTTTTTCACAGCCCGGTTTGGCGGTTTTAGCTGATTCCGATGACGAGTGTTGAGCGTGCCGCCTCAATGACGTCGTGGGTGATGGTGCTGAGCTCGTTGATTTTCATAACCCGTCCTGCGCCAATCGAGTGCGAGGCGCCCAGGACCAAACGTGCTGGGAGGCACCAACCAGCCCTGGAGAGAGGGTGCCGGCACCCGACAACGCCGGCCTGACTTCATCGCACGGCCGGATCCGTGCGGTGAAGTC
>NZ_JBFRFD010000245.1:0-5401 GCF_052114645.1 Arthrobacter sp. 2YAF22_2 | reverse complement strand
CTCTGTGGGAGAGTGGAACCATGGAATTTGCGTCGCAGGAACCAGCCCGGGAACGACCGCAGCCCCCGAAGGTCTCGGGCAGCCAGGCCTTCCGGCTGGCCCACCTGGTCTCGGACACGGTCAACCGCTTCCGCCTCAAGGCCGCCAGAAGCTGGAAGTTCAGCCCGCAGACCATCGCCTACCAGGGCTACGGCTCCACCGAGTGGGTGCGGGTGCTGGGCCGCGTGGTGCTCACCAGCAGGCCGGTACCCGGCAGCCGGGCGGAGCAGGCAGCGCAGAACGGCAACCAGAACGTCCGCGGCTGGCGCGCCTTCACGTCGGTGCCGATCCAGTTCGCCGAGGTGGACATCGAGATCGGCGGCGTCACCGCCCGGGTGCACGCCGACCGGGGCGGCATCGTGGACACTGTCGTCGCGGTCGCCCTTTCGCCCGGCTGGCACAGCGCGGTGCTGCGGGCCGAAGGCACCGAGCCGGCCCACACGATGATCTATGTCATCGCCCCGGACACCACTCTGGGCATCGTCTCGGACATTGACGACACGATCATGGTCACCGCCCTCCCCCGGCCGTTCCTGGCCCTGTGGAACACCTTTGTGCTTAACGAACGCGCCCGGATGGCCACGCCGGGCATGGCCGTCCTGATGGACCGGCTGCTGGCGGAACACCCCGAAGCGCCGGTGATCTACCTGTCCACCGGACCGTGGAACGCCGCCCCGACCCTGGCGCGCTTCATCACACGCAACATGTACCCGTCAGGCACCCTGCTGCTCACGGACTGGGGACTCACCAATGACCGGTGGTTCCGCAGCGGGCAAGACCATAAGCGCATGAATCTGGAGTTGCTGGCCAAGGAGTTCCCGAACATGCGCTGGCTCCTGTTCGGCGACAACGGCCAGCACGATGAGGCCATCTATTCCCAGTTCGCCCAAGAACACGGCGACCGGGTGGCCGCGATCGGCATCCGCCAGCTCTCCGCCGGGGAGTCCGTGCTGGCCGGCGGCCATTCCGAGAGCGGCGACCACACCGGCTCTACCGTCCCGTGGGTCTACTCGCCCGACGGCGCCGGCCTGGCCAAGCGTCTGCAGGAGCTGGAACTCCTCTAGCCGGCGGCAGGGGCTCCGGCGGCGGGGCTCCCGGACCCGGCCGTGCTACCCGTTTCGGCAGCGGATCCCGGGGTGGTTCCGGTTTCGGCCGCGGTCTCCGTTTCGGCGACGCCGGCGGTGGTTCCCGTTTCGGCCCCGGACTCCGTCCTGTTCCGGGCCGCCAGGAGTTCGCGGAGCCAGTGGAAGGACGCCTTCGGCGTACGCACCATCGTGTCCCGGTCAACGTGCAGCAGGCCGAACTGCTGCTTGTAGCCGGCGGACCACTCAAAGTTGTCCAGCAGCGACCACACATAGTAGCCGCGCAAATCAATCGATTCGGCCGCACCGCCGGGCGAAGTTGCCTCGATGGCGGCTTGGAGGTGTTCGGCGAGGTACCGGACGCGGCGCTCGTCCGGGACGATCAGCCGGCCGTCGGCGTCGTGGATCTCCAGGTCCTCGAAGCTGGCACCGCCCTCGGTGATGTAGACCGGCGGCAGTTCCGGGTAGCGTTCGGCCATTTCCGCCAGCGCCACCGCCATGTAATCCGGCTTGATCGGCCAGCCGTAGGCGGTGATCTCGGTGTCGGGGAAGCTCTGGATGTGGAACGGGGTGCCGGCGCCGCCGTTCAAGTCGTTGCCCATGGCCTCGGCCATCCCCTCGGGCATCGTGCCGTCACCGGGCCCGGCGCCCACCCGCGTCGGCATGTAGTAGTTCAATCCGTAGAAGTCCAGGGGCTGCGAGATCAGCTCCAGGTCTTCGCTGGACGGGCTGAACGAGGAGAAGAAGGTGGCGGCCCGGATGGCGTCCGGGTACTTTCCCAGCAGGACGGGGTCCGCGTACAGGCGGTTCTGAGCCATGTCCATGAGCCCGGCGCTGACCTTGTCCAGCGGGTTGATGGAGGCAGGGACCATCGGTGAATAGACGTTGGTCAGGCCGATCTCGCCGGGTACCTTCGCGGCCCGCAGCGCCTGCATCGCCAACCCGTGGCCCAGCAACTGGTGGTGGACGCTCGGCAGCGCCCTGAGCATGTGGGCTTCTCCCGGCGAGTGCAGGCCCAGCATGTAGCCGTTGGCGCTCACCGTCGCCGGTTCGTTGATGGTCACCCAGCGCGCAACCCGGTCCCCGTAGGCTGCGGCGGCGATAGCGGCGAATTCCCCCAGCCGGTAGGCGGTGTCACGGTTCATCCAGCCGCCGGCCTCGTCCAGCTCCAGCGGCGTGTCCCAGTGGTAGAGGGTGGCCATTGGGGTGATCCCGTTGGCCAGCAGCAGGTCGATCAGCCGGTCATAGAAGTCCAGCCCCTTGGGGTTTACCGGCCCGCTTCCACCGGGCTGGATGCGCGGCCAGGACAGCGAGAACCGGTACGAATCGACGCCCAGTTCCTTCATCAGCGCCACGTCTTCGGGCATCCGATGGTAGTGATCCGTGGCAATCGCGGGGCTGTGGTCGTTGACGATCATGCCGGGCTGGGCAGCAAAGACGTCCCAGCCCGAGGGCCCGCGCCCGTCCTCGTCCAATGCCCCCTCGATCTGAAAGGCGGCCGTGGCCACGCCCATGGTGAAACCGGGCGGCAGAATGGCAGCCAGATCGTGGGCCGAAGCGTTCATGCGGCAAGTCCCCTATGCAGTTGCTGGTCGTTGGTTGATTTTAGGCCCCGGCGGTTGACTGCGCCACAACCGGCACGGTCAATACGTGGCGGCCTCCGGCCCGAACAGGAACTCTTTGGCGTGGGCCACGGCCTTTCTGAAGGCGTCGTTCCGCAGGCTCAGCAGCTGCTCCGCCTCGTCGGCCGCGGGCTCCAGGTAGCCGGTGAAGCCGGGCCTCAGCACCCAGATATCCCCGGCCGGCGGCAAATAAAACACCCCGAAGGAGCGCTCCTGGGTCTCCCCAGCACCCCAGATCGGCACAACCGCCAACGCAGCCCCGGTATCCGGGTTGATCCATTGGGCCCGCGGAAGGGGCAGTTCGTGGGCTTCCGGGTCCAGGAACGGCGCTGTGCCCGTGCCCCACCGTTGCTCGAACCGTTCGTGGAAGGCCGGCATCAGGTGTGAATCGTAACGCCGCCATGCGCTCATGGCTATGCTCCCTCTCCTCTGCTGTTGTCAGCGTGCGTAAAGACCGACGTCGGCGGCCGCATCACTCGGGTCCCCGCTCCCACCGCACCGGCGTCACCCGCAATGCCGGCTGCCGGACTGGGTGGACGCGCACCGGGATTTCCCGACCTTCGGCACCTGCACTGCCCGGCCGGACTGCCAGGGCCGCAGGGTCGTACGCCGCCCGGGCTTGCGGACTCCGCAGGACTGCGAATGCTTCAAGGATGCGCCGCACCTCATCCCCGCCGTCGAAAGCGGCCGCCGCGGAGGCATCGACGTCAGGATGCCGCTGCCGCATCAGCGCACGAAAGGAGTGCTGGATCTCCGCCAGCGTCGCATCCGGCGTGACGTGCAGCGCCGCGTAGAGACCGCGCGGGTCACGGTTCATCGCTTCACCCCATTGACTGGATTAGGCTGGATTCGGCCAGAGGGCGGGGATCCGGCCCCGGCCCAGGGTCGGCCGGATCCCCGCCCGCAGCTGGCGGCAGGACGGCACCTGCCGCCAGGTTACTTGCCGATCTCCTGTAGCTTGTCCTGCGTGTGTTCAATTTCAATCTTGCGCGGCTTGGCCTTCTCCAGCACCGGGATGCGGAGCGTGAGCACGCCGTCGGAATAGCTCGCCTTGACCTTCTCGGTGTCCAGCGTGTCGCCCAGAATGAGCTGGCGGCTGAAGACCCCGCGCGGCCGTTCCGAGGCGATCAGTTCGACATTGGGCTGGGTCGGATCACGCCTTTCAGCCTTGACCGTCAGGACATTGCGCTCGATATCCAGATCCACCGAGTCAACACTGACGCCGGGAAGGTCGAAGGCGACGACGAATTCGCCGTCTTCCTGCCAGGCGTCCATCGGCATGGTCGCGGGCCTTGCCGGGGTTCCGAAGACTTGCTGGGTCAGCCGGTCCAGTTCACGGAACGGATCCGTACGCATCAACATCATTTCCCACTCCTTCAAACATGAGTCCTGAGTCATTTCCTTGCCTATCCGGCCCACCTTAATCTGTGGTGGCGGATATAGATTTTTTATAGCACCAGTGCCAGACTGATGCAAGGCACGAACGGGTGCGCCCGGAACGCGCCGGAACGGCACGTGACGGCAAGGGATAGCAAAGGACGGTGAAGGAGCACGGTGACTGAGGGTCGGCAAGAACTGGGTCTTTACGCTATTTCCGTCGTGGCCCAACTGGTCGGGACCGGGCAGCAGAACATCAGGCTCTACGAACGGAAGGGCCTACTCACGCCGGATCGGACCGCCGGGGGAACGCGGCAGTACAGCAATGCCGATCTGGCGGTTTTGCGGCGGATCAGCGAACTCCTCGAGGACGGCCTGAATCTCGCCGGCGTGGCCAAGGTGCTGGAACTGGAGGCCGTCAACGCCAGGCTCCGCGCGGAGCTTAGGCGGCGCGGGCCGCGCTAGCTCCGCGCGTGCCGCCGCCGGCCTGCCGCTTACTCCCCGCCGGATTCGCGCTTGGAGAGTGTGCCGGTCACTTGTTCTCCCCGGATCCGGGCGGTTCGCCAGGTGTCCAGCAAGATCACCGCGCCCAGGATCACGAAGGAGAGGGACAGCGAGGCGAGGGCGTCGGTGGTCCAGTGGTAGCCGAGGTAGAGCCGGCTCATGGCGGCGAAAAAGATCCCAACGCCGGCCAGCACGAAACCCAAGACGGCGGCCGTCGGGTTCTTCCGGCGCGAGAAGACCAGGAAGGCCGTAATCAGGAGGAAATCGCACGCGCCCAGGACATGCCCGGAGGGGAACGAGAACGTGGTGTCCGCTCCGAACAGCATGAGGTCCACGGGCGGGCGCTGCCGGCCCACGGTGCGGCCGATGAGCTGCGCCAGGATGACCCCGGTCAGCATGGCGCCGGCGAGCACCAGCGGCCGCCAGGCATGCTTGGCAAGCAGCCCCCAGGCCACGGTCACCACGAGGATGATGATCGGCAGCCCAATCGGGCCGAAGATGATGGCCAAGATGATCATGATGGTCGTGGCGGGCTCTCCCCGCAGCGCGACGAGCCCGGAGCGGACCGGCTCGTCGACCGTGCTGATGCCGTCGTGCTGCAGGACGCTGACCAGGATGAACGTGAACAACACGGCGCCGAGAACCATCAGTCCGACGCCAATCCGGTAGAGATTCCGCCGCGCCTCTACACTCATGAAGCGCTCCTCGACCACGAACTTCTCGTGGAAGACACGCCACCAGCCCGACGATTTTCCTGTTTGGTCATGAGCCATGGAC
>NZ_JBFRFD010000244.1:0-5406 GCF_052114645.1 Arthrobacter sp. 2YAF22_2 | reverse complement strand
GTCCGGAACCCCTTGGGTTCCGGACCTTCTTCGTTGCGCAGGGTATCTGCTGCTGACGGGGCTAGACGCCCTTGTCGGCGGCGGTGACTGGCATAACCACTACGCCCGGCTGACGTGAAAGCCTCTTCTCAAGCCACTTGGCGATCGCGGCCAGGATCAGGCACATCCCGACGTACAGGACACCCGCGACGATGGCCGCCGGGATGATCGGGGAACCGTACTGGATCTGACTGCCGAAGTACTTCGCCTGGAAGAGGATCTCGTTGTAAGTCACGATGAACCCGAGCGCGGTGTCCTTGAGGATCACCACCAGCTGGGAGATGATCACCGGGAGCATGGAGCGGATGGCCTGCGGAAGTAGGATGCTGGTCATGACGGCGCTCTTGGGCAGCCCGATCGCGTAGCCGGCCTCGCTTTGTCCGCGCGGCAGGGACTCAATGCCGGCCCGGAAAACCTCGGCCAGGACGGAGCCGTTATAGAGCACCAGCCCCGCGACGACGGCGGTGAACGGCGTGATTCCCTGCACGCCCACGGTGGGCAGGCCGTAGTAGAAGATCATCATGAGGATCAGCAGCGGCACTGCCCGGAAGAGCTCCGTGAAGCCATAGCAGGGAAGACTTATCCACCGGCGGTCCGAGAGGCGGCCGAATGCTAGGAAAACACCCAGGATCAGGCTGAGGACGGCCGCGGTGCCGAATGCGGCCAGCGTGGCCCCGACTGACTGGGCGATGGTCTGTTGCACCAGCGGGAAAGTGAACAGCTGCCATTTCTTGGCTTCGAACTGGCCGCTTTCGGCGAAGCGCAGCACGACGAAGCCGATGATCAGCAGGATCACGAGGGCCGTAAAGACGCCGAAGATCCGGTACCGCGAGCGGGCCTTGGGACCGGGGGCGTCGAAGAGGACTGAACTCATCGGGCGACCTTCCACTTCTGTTCAAGCTTTCGCTGCAGGGCGGAAAGGATGAATACAAGGATGATGAACACCAGCGCGATCCACAGGAGGCCGGTCAACGCCGGTTCGCCGCGCTCGGAGAGGTTTGCCCGGATCGCTCCGGCCTCGAAAACGGAGAAACCCGCAGCAACTGTCGTGTTCTTGAGCAACGCGATGAACACGCTGAACATTGGCGGTATCACGGCGCGGAAGGCCTGCGGCAGGATCACGAGGGTCAGGGTCTGGGTAAACGGCAGCCCGATGGCGCGGGCTGCCTCGGCCTGGCCCACCGGGACCGTGTTAATGCCGGACCGGACGGACTCGGCAACGTAGGTCGCGGTGTAGAGGCTGAGGCCGACGATGGCCGCCGTCATGAAATCTATGGGGACCAGCCCGAGTTTGGGGTAGCCGAGGGCAAAGAAGAAGAGCACCAGGGTCAGCGGGGTGTTGCGGACCACGTTGATGTACAGCGTAGCGGCGGCCCGCATGGCCGGGACGGGTGAGACGCGAAGGGTCGCGACGACGGTGCCGAGGATGAGGGCAAAGATCGCGGAGAAAAAGAAGAGGATGAGCGTGTTCCGGAACCCCGTGACGAAGAGGTCCGAATTGTTCAGCAGCGTATTCACAGAATCGTCGCTTTCGGCAAGTGCTCGGGGGGCGGCCGCCTGGCCGCCCCCCGAACGTTGGTTTAGTAGTTCTCTACTGCGGGCTGCTGGACCTTGGTGCCCGACTGGCCCAGCGTCTGGTCGTAGAGCTTCTGCCAGACGGTGCCGCCGTCGGTGAACGTCTTGTTGATGAACTGACGCAGCGCGGTGTCGCCCTTCTTGAGGCCGACGCCGTACTTCTCAACGGTGAACGGCTGGCCTACCACCTTCAGGCTGTCAGGCTCCTGGGCGGCGTAACCGAGCAGGATGGCCTGGTCGGTGGTGACGGCGTCGACCTGTCCGCTCTTCAGAGCCTCGACGCACTGCGAGTAAGTATCGAACTCGGTGGTCTTGGTGCCCGGAAAATTGGCCTTGATGTTCTGGATCGGCGTGGAACCGGTCGCCGAGCAAACGTTCTTGCCGGACAGGTCCTTCTCGCTGTTGATGGTCGAGTTGTCCTTCTTCACCAGCAGGCCCTGCCCGGTAACGAAGTACGGGCCGGCGAAGTCGATCAGCTGCTTGCGCTTGTCGGTGATGGAGTAGGTGCCGACGTAGTAGTCGATGTCTCCGTTGGTGATCGCCGACTCGCGGTTGGCGGAGGGGATCGGCTTGAACTCGATCTTGTCCTTGCTGATGCCGAGGGAAGCCGCGATCCACTTGGCGATTTCGATGTCGAAACCGGTGTATTCGCCGGTAGCCGCGTCCTTGAAACCAAGTCCGGGCTGGTCCTGCTTGACGCCGATCCGAACTTTGCCGCTGGACTTGATGGCGTCAAACGTCGGGCTGCCGGAAATCGAGACGTTGTCGGCGACCTTGTAGGGCGCCTGATCCGTGCTGGACGGGCTAGCCCCGCCGCCACTTCCGCCACACGCGCTGAGGGAAAGTGCCAGCGCCGCAGTTGCTGCGACGAGCATCGGCTTCTTTCGGGTAAAGAAATTCTTCATCAGATACCTTTCATAGGGTCGGCCGCCTCACGGCGCCCTGGGTGCGAACTCTGCGGAAGTTCAGGAGTGAGGGTAGAAGAGGAGTGGATCAGTGCGTCAGCAGCTTCGACAGGAAGTCCTTGGCGCGGCTGCTCTTGGGGTTGGTGAAGAATTCCTCTGGGCTGGCGTCCTCGACGATCTGCCCGTCGGCCATGAAGACCACCCGGTCGGCCGCCTTGCGGGCGAAGCCCATCTCGTGCGTGACCACGATCATGGTCATGCCCTCCTTGGCCAGCTGGACCATAACGTCAAGGACCTCATTGATCATTTCCGGATCCAAAGCGGAGGTGGGCTCATCGAAGAGCATCACCTTCGGTTTCATGGCCAGGGCGCGGGCAATCGCGACGCGCTGCTGCTGGCCGCCGGAAAGCTGCGCCGGCAATTTAGGCGCCTGGACCCCGACGCCGACCCGTTCCAGCAGCGCCATTGCTTCCTTGTCAGCCGCAGCCTTGGCCACGCCCTTGACTTTGATGGGCCCAAGCGTGACGTTTTCGAGGATCGTTTTGTGCGCGAACAGGTTGAAGGACTGGAACACCATCCCGACGTCGGCGCGCAGCTTGGCCAGTTCCTTGCCCTCGGCGGGCAGCTCCTTGCCGTCGATCTTGATCACGCCGTCGTCGATGGTTTCCAACCGGTTGATGGCACGGCAGAGCGTTGACTTGCCGGAGCCCGAGGGGCCGATGACAACGACGACCTCTCCCTTGCGGACGTTCAGATTGATGTCCTTGAGGACGTGCAGCTGGCCGTAATGCTTGTTCACGGCATTCAGGGAGACGAGGGCATCGCCGGGCACTTGAGTAGTCATAGGAAGAATCTAGCGAACATTAGCCGAGTATGACGCCAATCACTCAGAGTTGGTCCACATCGTGACCCAAGAGATATCCGCAGGCCAGCGTCCTGCTCCGCCGGAATCCGGGCCGAGGCGCAGCGGCGTCGGACCGGAAAATCCGCGCTAGCCTATGGGAATGAGTACCGAACCACAGCCCACTCCAGAGCAGAACCCCGCGGGAACCGCAGGCCCCGGCCGTCGGGATGTCCCGCCAGCCAACGGCATCCGGCATAAGGGGCCTCTGGAGCTGCGGCGCAGGGCGGCGAAGGTGACGATGTCGGACCGGACGCTGCTGGACACCAAGGGCCCCGGCCAGTTTGTACACACCGACCCCTGGCGGGTGCTCAGGATCCAAAGCGAATTCGTGGAAGGCTTCGGCGCGCTCGCCGACCTGGGACCCGCGGTCAGCGTGTTCGGTTCCGCCCGGACCCAGCCGGGCAGCCTCAACTACGAACTGGCCGTCGACGTCGGGCGAAGCCTGGCCGAAGCAGGCCTGGCGGTCATCACCGGCGGCGGGCCGGGATCGATGGAGGGCGCCAACAAGGGTGCGGTACAGGGCAACGGGGTCTCGGTGGGGCTCGGGATTGAACTGCCGTTCGAGCAGGGCATGAACCAGTGGGTGGATCTGGGCATCAACTTCCGCTACTTCTTCGCGCGGAAGACCATGTTCGTGAAGTACGCGCAGGGATTCATCGTGCTGCCGGGCGGCCTCGGCACCCTCGATGAGCTCTTCGAGGCCATGGTCCTGGTCCAGACCCGGAAGGTGACGTCCTTCCCGATCGTGCTGATCGGCACTGCCTTCTGGAACCCGTTGCTGGAGTGGCTCCAGTCCACCCTGGTTGGCGAGGGCATGATGGCGGAGGAGGACCTCGACCTGGTGCAGGTCGTTGACGACCCGGCGCTCGCCGTGGAGCTGATAGTCGAAGGCGCCGCCCGGCACCGCAATCCGACTGGAAACGGGACCAGTGCGAACGGCAGCACGGGGAGCGGCGCCGCCGACAGCAGCCCGCGGGCCTGAACGGCGCGTCCGGCCGGGTCTGGCACGATGGAGCTGTGAGTTTCTTCCTGGTCTTCGTGGCGATCGTGCTGGCCGCCGTCGCCATTCTCGTCGGCACCGACCTGGCGCCGCGGATTTTCCGCCGCCGCACCGCCGAACAGCCCTTCGAGGACGGTTTCGACGAGCCGGTGGCTTCACTGCCGGCCGTCCTGCTCCCCGCTGATGCCAAACCCGCCGACGTCGACCGGATCCGCTTCGCGGTCGGCGTCCGCGGCTACCGGATGGACCAGGTGGACCAGGTTCTCGACGAGTTGCGGGACCAGATTGTCCGGAAAGACGGCGAGATCGCCGCCCTGCGGACTGAGCTGAACAAGCCGCGTCCGGGTCAGCCGCTGCCGGAACGCAAGCCGGCCCCGGACCCGGCCCCGTGAACGGAACGGCCCAGGACGGCCGGACCCTGGCCGTTCGGAGCCGGATCGTTGCCGCCGGTGCCCGCACCGCCCGCTGGCCCTGGTGGCTGCAGCTCGGCAGCCTGTACCTCGCCGCCCGTCTGATCAGCGCCTGTATCTTCATGGCCGCCGCCCTGCAGCAGGGCGTGAATCCGTGGTTTCCGCCGAAGCCGGACTACTGGAACTTCATCAACATCTGGGACGCCCGCTGGTACGCCGAAGTCCTCGGCCACGGCTATCCCGCCGCGCTGCCGCTCGACAACGCGGGCAACGTCCAGGAGAACGCCTGGGCGTTCTACCCGCTCTTCCCGCTGCTGGGCCGTTCCCTGGCCGCGCTGACCGGGATGGCCCCCGCCGCCGCGCTGACGGCCATTGCGATGCTCTCCGGCTTGGCGGCCGCCCTGGTCATCTATCGGGTGTTCCGGTGGCGCGCGTCGCACCGCACGGCGCTGTGGGGCGCGGTGTTCGTGTCCACGTTCCCGGTTTCGCCCGTCCTGCAGGTGCCGTACGCCGAATCGCTGAACCTGCTGCTGCTAGCCGCGGCGCTGCTGCTCGTGGTGCGCCGGCGTTACC
>NZ_JBFRFD010000243.1:0-5412 GCF_052114645.1 Arthrobacter sp. 2YAF22_2 | reverse complement strand
GTCGAGATGCACGAGTTGATGCGTCACCCGGCGGTGAGTGCGACCATGCGGACCCTGCACACAGCCTTCGGCGAAGATCTTGATGTCGCGGTATTGCGTAAGACGCTAATGCGCAACGTTCCACCCGAACGATTTAAGCCGATCTCGGATGAAGAACTGATGGCCGGCTATCGAGACCTGCTGGGGGTCGAAGGGCCGCAGCCAGAGTTGAGCGAGGAAGGAGGTACGGAGCTCCTTACGGAAGACGACGAATGGCGCTATCCCGAGTACGTTGCGATCCGCGAAACGCCGAAGGACGACTACTTGACGGCGACCAATCCTGGAATGCACTCCGACCTGTCGTCGCATTTCGACCGTGTGAGGAGCGTTGATGTCCTAAGGGAGACGAGGGCGCTCCGTGGCTTTACGCGGGTGCGAGATGACGTTCTCAAGCTCAGCGTCGGTAAGGCTCTCTTACGCCGCCAGTCCCTTTCACCTGAACAGGACTGGCTGCCTGCATACGTCGTGAAGGGCGAGGGGATCTATGTCGAGTTTGATAGTGATCGCCTCGCGAAGTGGGAGGCTCGATCTGAGGTCCAGGCACGAGCGGACAAGATCACTTCGCACTACGGCCGCGTTGCGTCGCAGCGTGGGCTCCATGCACGCACGCTCAGCCCACGGTTCGTACTGCTGCATACGCTGGGCCATCTGCTGATTAACCAGCTGGTTTTCGCCTGTGGTTACAGCTCAGCGTCCCTTCGGGAGCGGTTGTATGTATCTGATGCAGCCGATCGGCAGACAGCAGGACTCTTGCTCTACACTGCGGCGGGAGACTCTGAAGGAACAATGGGCGGGCTAGTCAGGATGTCTCGCCCGGACAATCTGCGGTCGGTCTTTGCATCGGCGCTGAGCGGAGCACGTTGGTGTTCGACGGACCCAGTTTGCATGGATGCAGGCGAGAAGGGGCAGGGTCCCGACTCGTGCAACCTCGCGGCCTGCCACGGATGCGCGTTGTTGCCTGAGACCAGCTGTGAGCAGTTCAACCGGTTCCTGGATCGCGGTCTGGTGATCGGGACTCTCACCGATCCAACGCTTGGCTACTTTTCCGATCTGAAACTGTAACCTCAAGAATTGTGCCGTCGCGTCAAGTGGGGACTGATCGGGGACGTCCATCAGCCGGTGGTGAACTGTCGGCAATTTGAGCAAAGGTCTGTCGGGCGCGAGGTTCCCTAGACATCAGGGGAGCCTGGCCCAGCTGAACCTCTGTACATGAACTTCGTCTTTTAGAGCTGCCCCGACGATCTAGGTAGCCTTCATTGCGGAGGCCTTCCGGAACTTATCCACGCCGAGTTTCTGCAGCGGCGTCCCCGTCTGACCAAGTTGACCAAACGGTCAATTTTCTAACATCTACGCTTCCGGACAGTCCGAGGCCTGGCCTGGATCTTGTCTATCACGGAAAGAAGTTTGACCGCTTGGCTCCTTGGTTTCCCGTGCAGGTTGAGTGCATTATCTAGACGTCTCTGCGGCGGTACCCCCGGGAGGCCGCCGGACGGGAGGGACGCGCGGGCGTTGGAAGAAGCCGTTCGCCAAGACCACGTCCTCTGTCGGCGTCCGCCGACGGTCTCCACGATGAAGTGGCCGCCCACCGGCGTGATCCGGATGGCCTCCGTGCCCGGCTGCACCGCTCGGGGGTGGCGTACTTCAGCTCCGGCAGCACGAACGAGGAGTTGGTCGTGTTCAGGTAGAAACTGTCCCACCGGTCCCGGCGCGCCCCACCCAGAGCATCCCGCCGCTCCAGCACCTGGTGCTCAGCGCCGGCCGGGGCGAGCCAGCAACTGGTGACCAGTCCCGCCTGTCCGGACTCGACCACCACGGTGTTGACTCTCTGCGAGTCGGTGACGGGCAGTTGCTTCGGGGGACGGCATGACTGCTACTGGCGGCCTGACCATGGCGGCGCGGCCTGCCCGGCTCCCTATACGCCGAAGGTGGGTTCCCCCAAAAGTGCGGGACACTGGAAGTCCCGACCATGAAATCGGGCCGCCTTGATCAGCCTCCAGCACGATGCCGACGGCTTCATCCGGCTTCATCCGGCCGAGTCCGTGGGACTGAGCGGGGTCGGCGGCGCCGGCCTTCTCAATCCGCTGCTGTATCCGTGGGAMCYGCCCGYGGCCTCGGGCGTCATGGACGGCAATGACTTCCGGCACCTGGAGCCCTCAGCCGGGCTCGATGAAGCCTTCGCGCGCGCCGGCGCGGCACCGCTGGAAGCCCGTTCCCGGGTGGTCTCCATCGGCTCGAATTCAGGCGCCGACGTGATGCGGCGGAAATTCGCCAACTCCCACCAGCCCGTCAGCGCGGTCCTGCCGCTGGTCCGGGGGCAGTTCCACAACATCGCCGTTGGCCACTCCGCGCACGTGAGCAAGGCCGGCTACATCGCCCCCGCCCCGTATCCGCTGATGGGAGAGTGCACAGCGGTCTGGCTGTCGTGGCTGGACGATGTCCAGCTCATGGCCCTCGACGAAACGGAGCCCAACTACCGGCGGATCCAGCTCGACGGCGAAGCCTGCCCGCTCGTGGCGGACCACGGGTAACGTCCGGAGGAGTTCTCGCTGTTCACCTCGCGCTGGGGCGTGCTGACCGATGGCGACGGCGGGAAGCTTCCCTTCCTCGAGCAGCCTGCCCTCTTCGGGGTCCTCGCCGGCAGCGGCACCGGGGACCTCCTGGAGGAGGGGAAGTCCGTTTTCGAAGGGCCCCCGGAGATTATTGCCGAGCGACTCGCCATCCCGTCGGTCCAGGCCTGGGCCAGGGACTGGTTCAACTCGGCGGGCCTCGCCGCTCCAGTGGACGTCGACGGGCCTTGCCCGGGGTAGCCGTCCCTCTGGAACGTCGGCTTCACCGGGCGGCGATGTTCTCGGCGATGTGCTGCGCAATGTACTCGGCGTCGCGGCCCACGCCCGCCACGATAGACGAGCCGTGCCCGGTCAGCCACGGCARSCCGACGGCGTASARGCCCGGGTGTTCGGTGACGCCGCGGYGGTGSCGGGGGTAGTTCCATTCGTCCAGCACCGGGATGTCCAAGATGCTGAAGTCCAGCCGGTAGCCCGTGGCCCAAAGAATCGACGTGACGTTGGCGGCTTCGAGGTTCAGCCGTGCCGGCTCGGAAGGAAGCCAATCGTCTTTCCGCGGCGGCTCCGGCTCGGGTGCCGACATGCCAGTGGCGGCAATATAGCTGTCGAACATCGGCTTCATCCGCTGGTAGAACGCCGACTCCACCAGCCCCACGCGTTCCGGAAGGTCATCACTGAAGACGAGGTCGCCGTCGTCGGCTGTTTCCAAATGGCCGTGCAACCGGACGCCGCGCCGGCCGAAGTCCCGCAGGTGGATGTCGTGGCCGCCGTCGGCGCCGGACACCAGCGGGTTGCAGGCGAACCTCGCGGCGGGGGAGGGCAACTGGCCCACGGTGAGGCCGTTCAGTCCGTAGTCGGGGCCGAATTTGCAAGCTGCTCATCCCGTAGAGGAGGTCCACGGGCTGACGGCTCCGCTCAGGCAACTCAAGCTAAGCGTCGCCGGTCGCCGACGCAGACGGAACTCTCTGGCACAACGTACCCACGCCGTCGTCGTTCTATCCTTGCCTGCTGACCGGGCGAGGGAATCCTCGCGCCTTTCGCGCGGTTGCACCTCGCGCAGGCGGCGACGAAATTCTGCAGGGTGGTGGAGCCGCCCTTGGACCACGGGTAGAAGTGGTCTCCGTGCTCAGCGGGCCGCGAGCAGCGACGCCTGAGTCCAGCCTCCATCTCGCACTGGCCGCCGGCCCGCGCCATGCCCTCCCTGCGTTGCTGGCGGCTGAAACGCCGAACCGGGTCCCGCCGCCGCACATCGCGGCCGTGGACAACCACCGCAACAATGAACAGAACCACGAGCAACAGCCCCGGAAGGGCCACCGCAGCCAGAACGCTGTCGACAAGGCTGCGAAAGACCTCGGTGACCGTTGATTTGCTGTTCGCTGCGCCGACATCCCCCTTCGGCATCAGCGCCAGGACGACCGAGACGGCTAACCAGACGATCGCAGCAGAGTAAGCGAGACGCAGAGCCTGCCGGCTCCAGTAGATGCGTTTCAGTTCCACCATCGGTTCATTCCCCCAAATGAGTTCCAGCCGGCCGCGCTGCTGCGATGCCAATGGAACAGATCGTACCGTCCTGAGTCAGCAACGTCCGGAGTTGGTCGAAGCGTGCAGCCGCCCTCATAGTGCAGGGTCTGTCGTCCCTATCTATGCCAGCACCCCGGTGGGAGGATGAGCGGGCTGGGCCAAGGCACGCGGCACGTCTCAGAAAATTCGTCGTATCCACCGAACGGAAGGATCATCATGAAGGCAGCACGTTTCCATGGCCGCAAGGACATCCGGATCGAGGACATCCCCGAGCCGGAGCTCCGGGCCGGCGCGGTGAAGATCGACGTCGCGTGGTGCGGCATCTGCGGCACGGACCTGCACGAATATCTGGAAGGCCCCATCTTCTGCCCCGCTCCGGGGCATCCGCACCCGCTCTCCCATGAAGAGGCACCAGTAACCTTGGGGCACGAATTCTCCGGGACCGTCTCCGAGGTCGGCGAAGGCGTGGAGGGAATCGCGGTGGGCGACAACGTCGTCGTCGAACCGTATTTCGTGGACGGCGACTGCGACATGTGCCAGGCGGGCAGCTACCACCTGTGCCGGCAGATGGGCTTCATCGGGCTCTCCGGCGGCGGGGGCGGGCTCAGCGAAAAGATCGTGGTGGACAAGCGGTGGGTGCACCCCATCGGTGACATCCCCCTGGACGAAGCGGCCCTGATCGAGCCGCTCTCCGTGGCCCACCACGCGGTGGCGCGCAGCGGCGCCAAGGCCGGCGACGTCGCCCTGGTGGGCGGGTCAGGCCCCATCGGACTGCTGACCGCGGCCGTCCTCAAAGGCATGGGCGTGACCACGATCATCAGCGAACTGACCCAGGCGCGGAAGGAAAAGGCCGTCTCCAGCGGGGTGGCGGACCACGTGCTGGACCCCAGCCAGGAGAACGTCCCGGCCCGGGTGCTGGAACTCACCGGCGGGACCGGCGCCGACGTCGCCTTCGAATGCGCCGGCGTGAACGCGGTGCTGGACACCATGCTCGACGCCGTCCGGCCCGGGGGAGTGGTGGTCAACGTGTCCATCTGGGGCGCGCCCGCCACCGTGGACATGCAGAAGCTGGTGCTCAAGGAGATCGACCTGCGCGGCACCATCGCCTACGTCCGGGACCATCCCGCGGTCATCAAGATGGTGCAGGAGGGCAAGGTGGACCTCAAACCGTTCATCACCGGCAAGATCGCGCTGGAGGACCTCGTGGAGCAGGGCTTCGATACCCTCATCAACCACAAGGACACGGCCGTGAAGGTGCTGGTGCATCCGTAAGGCGGGACCCCAGCCG